>NZ_JAKUEW010000003.1:0-286172 GCF_022663115.1 Bacillus cereus group sp. BfR-BA-01430 | reverse complement strand
TTGAGGATTATGTGGGTGGCATTGGTAGCATTAACTTGATTAGAAATGCCAAATTAACTAATGGTGTTAAGTATTGGAAATTACATGACGCTACAAGGACACATATTGATATAACTGTTGTTAAAGATGGTATAAACTCCTTCAAAACGGTTTCTACAGGAAATACTTCTAATCACTATTACGGAGCTGAACAAATAGTAGAACTGAGAGAAGGCGAAACAATTGTCGCTTCCGCTTACTTCAGAACTGATAACCCCGCTGGATTTGACCAGGGCGCAGCATTAGAAATTAAGTTCTTGAACAGTGGTGATGGTGTAATTAAACAAGTTTCCGAAGAATTAAAATTAACAAAAGACCAATGGCTGAGAGTTTATAAAAGCGCAACTGCCCCTTCTGGTACAGCAAAAGCAATATTTCGTTATCGAATAAGACGAAACGGAACATTGTGGATGGCTCAACCAATGCTACAAGTTGGAACAATACCTTCCAGCTTTTTAGAAAACCCAAATGACTTTGTAGATAAAGATAAAATCATGGAAGAGTTGGCTGACAAAGTAGCAACTGAACAATATACCAAAAAAGTAACGGAGTTAGAAAGAAGTATCAGCGCTAATGAAAAAGGCGTTGCAATTATATCTGAAAAACACGAAACCTTTGTGAATGATACTTTCGATGCTTATGTCAAAGAAACAGGATCTAAATTGCAAGTGTTGGATGAAGGAATTCTAGCTCAAGTGAAAAAAGGCGATATTATCGCAGCTATCAATATGTCAGCAGAGAAGATAACAATTGATGTAGCAAAATTAGCAATTAATGCAGACACAATGGTCAAATGGTTAACTGCAAAAGGTATCGATACGAATCTCATTCGAATCAGTGGCGATAAGATACTCATCGACAAAAACGGTGTAACGATTAAAATGCTAGATTTCCTTTTCGAAGATGAACGAGGACTAAAAACAACGGTACAAGCCAAACGAAACCTTGTTATTGACCACGATTTTTCAAGTGTTCCTAAGCAGGTTATGCCAGGTAACACAGCTTTTTCATGGTTCGAAACAGGACGATTTTGGAGGAAAAACGGTTCTGTTGTAATCGAAAATGACACGCTGGCATTTAGCTATGAGCGAATGGTGAATGCGACTCGGGTAGACAAAAACAGCTATGTTGAAACTACGGTGAAAAATGGAGTTCATCCGGGGAACATCTATACCGTATCAGCGCACTTTCGAGCTGCTACAATAAACGGTCAACGTGTTACCGCCAAACCTGTAATCCAAATTTTATATGTAAAGTACGATGACCATGTACACTATACGACGTGGTACGAAGTAAGCCAATCTTTCGATGCCCCTAGCACGTATTATGGTGATATCCAAAGACGAGCATTCACAATCACGATACCAACGAGTTACAGACCAGGCGAACACGCTGTAATCATTCGCTTGAAAGCGGAAGGAGACGTTGGCCAAGGAACAGCTGTTTGTGTATCTGGTGTGGAAATGGTAACAGGTAAATACCCTTCTATGTATAGTTGGCAAGCACAAAGTGGCAGTGTATATGGTGGTATTATGCCAATCGATGGATTAGAATTTGGCGATAGTCAAGGTACGATTAATGTTGCCCAAGATAGAAAAACGTTTGACATAGGCGGAACTTTAGAGACGAAGTTTCACAATAACATCAGAGCAACGCAAGGTGTCAATCTCGGCGGAAATGAGTTTCAAGGTTGGGGGCATGTTCGCTTCACAGACGGAAACCAAGGAATCGGATTTTACGTCCACAATTCAAATGGTTGGTTTTTTAATAGATTAGGATAGGAGTGATCGTTGTGGAAGGCGATACGAACATTACTTTCCCCTTTCCTTTACAAGAAGGAGAAGGAATGCCCTTTATGGGCAGAGTTGTAGATTTAGAGAGAACGGAAAACGGAATTACTGTACAAATTCCATTCGACATGCTAGATAACGCAGGGTTAGAAATGGGTACAAATAAAGTCGAAGTGTGGAGGGAAGTACATGACGGAACGATTTGCATTCGAGTGGCTACTATTTGTGATATCTGCAAAAAGGGCGCTCGTTTATACGAGCTAGATTTAGGGTTTGTTAAGCGAATGGTATGCGCGGAAGACTATAAAAAGATTGTGGGCGAATATCCGAAAGAAACACAAGAAAATGAAGATACAGAACAGGCGGAGTAGGAGGCAAATAATTGGATCGTATCGATGTATTACTAAAAACATTTATTGCTACTTTTGGTGGCTTTTGCGGTTATTTCTTAGGAGGATGGGATACAACATTGAAAGTTTTAGTAATTATGGCAGCTATTGATTACCTCACAGGAGTAATCGCAGCAGGGTATAACGGGCAATTAAAAAGCAAAGTTGGTTTCAAAGGCATCGCTAAAAAAGTGGTTCTTTTTCTTTTGGTTGGAGTGGCAGCTCAATTAGATTCTACATTTGGTAGCAATAGTGCTATCCGTGAAGCAACAATCTTTTTCTTTATTGGAAATGAGCTATTATCACTTTTAGAAAATGCTGGACGAATGGGGATTCCCCTTCCACAAGCATTAACAAATGCAGTTGAAATTTTAAGTAATAAGAGCAATAAGACAAGCTTTGAATATGATAATAAAAAAGGAGATGTTGAGTAATGCCAACAGCAGCAATTTCAGCAGGTCATAGCGAAAGAGTACCGGGTTCAAGTAGTAGATTTGGAAGAGAGGAATTAGTTGCACGTGATTTTGTAGCGCGTGTAGCCCGCTTTTTCCGTCAAGCAGGATGGAATGTCGTGGATTGTACGGATAATGTGGGGACAAATAAAACAGCGGTATGGAGCAATTGTGCTAATAATCATTTGCGCGTTAACAGTTCGTTTGATGCAACTTTTCATTTGAATTCTTTTAATGGAACAGCAGAGGGGACAGAGGTTTTATATCACCCTAGCTATGGAAATGCAGCAAACTGTGAAAGATTAGGAAGAATCGTAGCAAATGCATTTGGAACAAAATGGCGTGGTGTAAAATCTCGTCCAGATCTAGGTTGGCTAAATAAAACTAAAACAGACTATTATTTCGAATTACTTTTCGTAGATAACGAGAGTGATATGCAGAAGTATCATCAAAATGCAGATAGAGCGGCTAAAGCACTTGTAGAAGCTGTAACAGGTAAAACAATTCAAGGAGGGAATCATTCTATGAACAATGACGATGGAAGAAGAAAAATCAAAACAGGCGGTTTAGGATACGACGCTATCAAGGAAGTGTCAGAAGTGCTATGCAGCAAAGGGATTAAGGGGGCTATCTTGTTTGAAGGAGAAGCGCCTTATGTGTTAACTGAGAAACTTGCAAACCCTAAGATGGACAACTTTACCGCATGGTTAGACGAGCGTAATTGGTATTATGAATATCTTCAGTAATGAAAAAGCCGACTCGATTAAGAGCCGGCTTTTTCATTATCTTTTTTTTATAGGATTCAGTTCATCATCGATGTATCCACCACGCTTGCATAAATTAATATCCTTTAATGTACCTTCGGATAAAATAGGATATTTTGCTTTATTTTGGTGAGCTATATTCTCGCAGTGTCTACGTTGAATCTGTTTACGTTGCGCTCGTCGTTGCTCCCCAGGAGGATGATTCTTTTCGAACTCAGATATTTTCTCTAATTCTTCAGCGGTATATGTTTGTCCATAAGGCGAAGTGTAGATAGTTTCGCCCTTATCATTTTTTGATTTTTTATAATAATTATCCGATTGTGATTCTTGATCTTGTTTTTTCTTTTTCTCTAATTCTTCTTTTTGTTTATCAGTTTCTTCGACTAGTGTTTTGAAATCTTTATCAGTCGTAGATTCTGAAGCTGTAGCTTTAGTTGGCTGATTTTTATTATCTTTTTTGTCTACTAAAATATTAATAGTAGTTACGATAATGAGTAAATATATCGTGCTAGCTATAATCATTTTCGATTTTCTTTTAGAACGAAAACCTAGTATTTTATTGTACCACTTTCGATTAAGTGTCTCTATTGAGAGATTAGTATCGCTACGTAGCAACTTTTCAATCTCGTCAGTTTCTTCTGTCGGTGTAATCTCAAGGTTTTTTTGCACACCTTTAAAACGTATTACAGACTTGATAGCAAAGTGGTCAATCGTAACTGTATCGAAGTCTTTAAAATAGTATGTACCGAGACTATCAACATCTTGATTTTCTTTATTGTACTTAAATAGTTGAATATGATCCTTATCTATAGCGACATATTGTCCATTGCAACTTGCAATAATCGGTGATGTATTATATTTATTCGCTATAGTTTGTTTTATTAAATCGACAATTTTCACTTTCTTCTTTTTTTCACTCACGAATAAACCTCCCTAAATATATTCCACTATCCAGTATAACAAATAAGCGAATATGATTTAAGGAGAGTTTGTGAATAATAGAAGGAGCCTACCAATACAGCAGACTCTATTCATTATCTATCAAGATCTGGTATATACGTATGCTTCTTTTGAATGAAGATTTCATGAACCAATTTAACGCACCACTCCACAATCTCTTCATCATCGTAAAGGTTGCATCCAACCTTCGCATTTTGAAATTCTTTTATTTCTTTTATCATTTCTTCTTTGGTTTTCATTGTGTATCCCTCGCTATCCGTGGTTTGATTATCTTTTTATTCGGAGTTGTATTTATGTTACTAAAGCAACGGGATCAGGAAAAACAACAACAATGTATGCGTTATTAGAAGTTGCCAAAAAAGGTCAAACACGCCGAATTGTTACATTGGAAGATCCGGTGGAGAAAAGAAAGAATGGTTTATTACAAATTCAAATTAATGAAAAAGCAGGGATTACGTATGAGACAGGTTTAAAGGCAATTTTACGGCATGACCCAGATATTATTTTAGTGGGTGAAATTCGTGATGAAGAAACAGCAAAAGTAGCTGTACGTGCAAGTTTAACAGGTCATTTAGTAATGACAACGCTGCATACAAATGATGCGAAAGGTGCTGTATTACGCTTGATGGATTTTGGGATTACTAGACAGGAAATTGAACAGTCGTTATTAGCTGTAGCCGCTCAGCGCCTTGTAGAGTTGAAATGTCCATTTTGTAAAGGGAAGTGTTCGCCATTATGTAAATCGATGCGCCAAGTACGGCAAGCAAGTATTTATGAGTTGTTATATGGTCATGAATTGAAGAAAGCAATTCGCGAAGCGAATGGCGAACGTGTAGTATATCGTTATGAAACATTACAATCTTCACTAAAGAAAGGGTATGCTTTAGGGTTTTTAGAAGAGGATGTTTATGTTTGATAGAAAAAAATGGCGATTAGATGAACAAGTTATGCTTTTAAAAAGGTTAGGGGACTTATTGGAAAAAGGCTATTCGCTCTTACAAGCGTTAGAGTTTTTACAATTTCAACTATCTTCGCAGAAGCGTTTACAACTACAACATATTACGGAAGAATTGAAAAATGGGCAGAGTTTACACGATGCTTTTCATCAATTGATGTTCCATCCAGATATATTGAGTTATTTATTTTATGCACAGAAGCACGGTGATATTTCGTTTGCGTTGCGACAAGGAAGCTTACTGCTTCAGAGGAAAAATAAGCATCAAAAGGAGATGATAAAAGTACTTCGTTATCCTATTTTTTTATCCTTGTTCTTGATTGGAATCCTTGCCATATTTAATTTTATACTTCTCCCGCAATTTGAAATATTATACAGTTCTTTACGTACATCTACAACTTCTTTTACAGATTACATTATCTCCTTTATTCAAACCCTTCCGTATATAATAGCTGGCTTTTTTCTGACAGTACTAGTGGGATTTTGTGTATATGTATTTTATTTTCGAAAACTTCCTCCTGTCCAAAGAGTAAATATTTTACTTCGGATTCCTCTTAGTAAAACATTTTTAATTTCTACGCATTCTCATTATTTTTCTGTTCAACTGAGTGGATTATTGCAAGGGGGATTATCGGTACTTGAAGCTTTAACGCTCATGAGTAAGCAACGACATCATCCATTTTTTCAATATGAAGCAGCTCGAATTGGGGAGCGATTAATGGCTGGAGAGCCATTAGATTCTATCATTATGAAGAGCGGATATTATGAAGCAGATCTATCTTATGTTATTGCACATGGACAAATAAATGGAAATTTAGCAGCAGAATTAGGAGACTATAGTGAATTGATGATTGAAAAAATGGAAGGGAAAATGCATCGTATTTTTGTTGTGATTCAGCCGCTGTTATTTGTCTGTATCGGTATTATTGTCGTACTTATGTATTTAGCAATGATTATGCCTATGTTTCAAATGATGAACTCTATTTAGGAGGTTATTTGTATGAAGGAGGAAAAAGGCTTTACTTTGTTAGAAATGTTATTAGTTATGGTTGTGATTGCTGTATTGTTACTTTTAATTATCCCAAACGTGATTCAGCAACGTTCTGCGGTCCAAGGGAAGGGCTGCGATGCCTATGTGAAATCAGTGGAAGCCCAAGTACAAGCATACCAATTACAGAATAATAAAATACCTACTATAGATGAATTAGTGAAAGAAGAGTATATTACTTCAACTACTTGTCCAAAAGGGGAAGCAATCAGTATTTCAAGTGATGGAAAGGTAACTGTTAGTAAGTCGTGAAGCAAAATGGATTTACGCTTTTAGAAATGCTTCTCGTTTTATTTATGATTTCGATATTAAGTGTTGTCGCATATTTTAATGTTGCCCCGCTGTATGAAAAACAAAAGATAGAACAATTTTTAAAACAGTTTTCACAAGATATTTTGTATATGCAGCAATTAGCGATCAGTCATCACAGTCATTATACATTGCGTTGGTTTCAGGATAAACATGTATATGCAATTGGTAAATCAGGAGAAGATACATTTCTGTTTACTCGTGAGTATGATAAAAACTTAAAAATTAATTTGCATACTTTTCCAAATCCTATGACCTATAATGCCAGAGGAAATATTAATCGAGGTGGTACAATTTTGCTTTCTTATCGAGAGTATACTTATGAAATTGTATTCCAGCTAGGGAGAGGGAGATTTACGTATCGTGAAGTGCCAAAGAGGATCAATTATGCTCGAAATGCTCGTAGCATTAAGTTTGTTAATGATGGCAGTATCGTTATTGCTTCCACAAACATTACTTATAATGCAAGAGAGAAAAAACATACATCTCCGTTACAAAGCGCAACTACTGTTAAAGAGGGAAGCGGCATTATATGTATATCAAAATCAAGAAATGCGTACAAAGGAAGAAAAGATAGGCGATACATGGTATAACGTGCATTGGAAAGGAGAAGAAGTATGTACGAGCTGGAGGGATGTGAAACAAAGAAGGATGGAGCAATGTCGTCATGCTCAAAAATAAAAAAGGGAGAAAGGGGCTTTACGTTATTAGAAATGCTTGTATGTTTATTCTTCCTATCTCTTTTTTTCCTATTAGTGCCTCGTTTTCATAGTCTATTTATTGAAAAAGCATATTCAAAAGAATTAAATGATTGGGAATGGGATGTATTTATGGGACAAGTACAATTGGAATTTCGTGAAGTGCATCGGGGAAAGGTTGTAGTATTGGAGGAAGCAGCGCGAGTTCTGCGGTTTCAGTTAGGAAATGGAGACGTCATCACGTACGAGAATCTCGATCATAACATTGTCCGAAAAGTAAACGGGAGAGGAAGAGAAATTATATTACAAAAGGTAGAATCTATTGCTTATGAATTAACTCCTCATCTGTTGTCGATACGGGTGCAAGATATAAGTGGAAAGGTATATCATGGCGTGGCAATACGTTATGATACAATTGAGATAGCGGGATGAGAAAGCAAGCCGGTTTTGCTATGCCTGGGACACTTATTCTTCTGTTCTTACTTATGTCATTTTTTATTTATGAAACGAATATGCTTTTATCTGATAAAAATTTTTATATAGAAGCAGAGCAAAATTTTGCATTGGAAGAAATGGTTAATCAAGTTATTTTAGATGTGAAGGCAGACTTACAGAATAAAGAGGTACATGATACTTTTTCGTTTGTTTATGAAAAAGGGGAAGCAAGCGGACGATATGTCTTTGAAAAAGACGTTGTTTTTGTGGAATTACAGTGTAGCGTTAAGCCAGGTCGCTTATACAAAGCGAGTTTTCAATATGATACTGTTACGAAAAAGATTATCAATTGGTTAGATGAGCGATGAAGTAGTGGACTGTAGAGAATAAAATCAAACTTTAGCAGAAACTTTTGATTTTTTAGAGGAAAGAAAGGGGCTGGCCATGTATAGAAGTGGCAGAAGAAAATGAGACCTAACTTTTTTCGTTCATAGTCAGCGCCTACCTTTCAGGAAAAATCGATATGTCTATATTACGTTTTGTTCTATTGCCATCATTATAGAACAAAACGTTTTTCATTATTTTGGAGTATCTACCGTAAAATTTGATGACTCAAATGGAAGAAGATAGGGTTAATATTGAGAAATTCATATTTATATGGAATTACAATTTTTCGTTATTTTAGATCGGAATCTATATCATCAGCCTCATCTTTCGTTATAATACAAATAAAACTTGAGGAACGATTGAATAGAAAAGAGGCTATGAATATGAGAGCTATTTACATAACGGGTTATATGGGAGCAGGTAAAACGACAATTGGCAAGGCATTAAGTAAAGAACTTAATGTTGACGTCATAGATACAGATCAGAAAATTGAAGAGAAGCAAGGGCGAGTGATTCGTGATATTTTTGCAAAAGAAGGAGAGCGTTCATTTCGGCAATATGAAAGTGAGATGCTTTGCTCATTACCAACGAAGGACGTAATTATTACAACAGGTGGTGGTATTGTGGAACGAGTAGAGAATCGCGAGTGGATGAAAGAGAATGGAACGGTTGTATATTTATATTGTGATCCTTATGTAATTGCAGATCGGCTTCGTGAAGATATAACACGTCCACTATTTCAAAAGGAGAATGTCGAAGCATTTGTAGCGAAGTTTGAAGGACGTCGTGCTTTTTATGAAGAGGCAGCTATACAGATTGATACGACAAATAAAAGTGTACAAGAGGTTACGGAAGAAATCCTTTGCCGGATTAATTCATAGAAAAAGTGGGTACACTATTCAAGTAGAGGTGATAAAAACATGTCTACTAATGATTATGTGCGTTTTGTAACGCAACAATTTGTATCTTATATGGATGCTCCAAAAGAGGACCGAAAACAGAAGAAAAAGCAGCGCCGTGCAGAAAAAGCACCGTTTTTAAACAGATGGTTTGGTATGATGCCGCTTAGTGCAGCTTTGTTTTATCAAAATGTTAAAAAGAAAAGAAAAAAGTTAAGTTAATCACAATTGGAATCATTTACCGCTAGTAATTGTGGTGAGTGATATAGTACAATCTTTTTCGACGAGTGTATACTTGTCATTCATTCGACAGATTTATACCTATAAAAATCCCCCATCATGACACATGCCGGGGGATTTTTATATCTTTACATGGGCTTTTGTTCTTCAGTGACGGCGTGTATTTTATTGTTCACCCATACAAATCCGATACCGATACAGATAGAGATTCCCCAACCGACAGCAGTCATAATTGCTCTCATTTCACCATATCCATCTACGCCGAAAACAGAAATGAAGTAGATTTTTAAAAAGCTTTTCAAAATGAATTGGAGGCCAAAAAATAATGTTAAATATTGCAAGGCAGGGTAGATGCGCTTATTGCGATACAGAGCACGACTTTTGTCACGATCATGTCCTTGTAACGAAGCAATATCAGCTGCAAAATATAACATAAGTGGCTTCTTTATAAAAATTGTACAAATCACAATGCATCCAAGTACGATATGATAATAGGCGTCATTCCAAAGCATTTTCTCAGCGGAACCGGATAATAAATCTACAGTTGTATTCGCGATAAGGGTGATGAGAATAAAGAAGCCTGTAATATTGAATTGCCTTTCCTTTTTGAACGCGTACAGTGTATACAGAATACCTGGTACAGAAGAAATTAGCATTGCATAATAGGGATCAATGTGTGCTTTTGCGAATTTCCAAATAAGAAAAGGAAAGACGAGATAAAAAACAATGTCGTATATAGCTTTTTTATTTTGATTCATTTTGTCCTCCTTAATTTGTATCTATATTTTACAATAAAATGTTTGAATATTGTATAAGATTAACAAAAGAAATAGGAAGGCTTATTTGGAATTAATGAAAAGATTGCATCTAGCGTAGGGAATTTTTTTGTTGTATAATAATTAAAACGCTTTCATTTTTTAAGTTTGTTCACAAAATTGACGAAAACCTATGTGATTCTTATTGCTATGTTATCTTATAATGAAACTAATCATCTATACATGCATACAATATTGTGAAAAAAATAACATAAATAATTCATATAAATGTAAACGTTATCATAGGGAGGGTGAAGACAATGAGTAAATTTTTCTTTAATCATAATCCAGCAATATTAGAGGACGGAAGGCTTGTAGAATATGCTGAAATTATTTACGGAGAAGGTGGCCGTTCGGTATTAGAAAATTTAATGGTGAAAGCATCTATTAGGTTGCGTGATCGTTATCCAGACAAATCTGACGAGCAAATCTCTCACCTTGTCAATCAAGGATTACATGATATGTTTCAGAAATATGTGAAAGAATAAGAGAAGCGAAATGCTTCTCTTATTTTTGCATAAGGAGAGCGATACTAGCTGACAATAAAATGAAATAAAAAATATAAGAGGTGAAAGAGATGAGCAATGGAGTAGGACGTTCAAAAAAGAACCTTCCGACAGATGCAAACCATGTAAGTGCAAAAGATCGAGCATACCAAAAGCGTATGACGGAGAAGCAGCAGCAAGAGCATAATGATGGTAGGAAATATAATGGGAAAATATAAGAAAAGCTCCTTCTTACATGAAGGGGCTTTTCTCTAGGAAAGAAAATGGCTCGCTGTGACATAAAAGAGACCGCCATTAATGATTTGCATTGTAATGCGAGGTTCGTATTGCTCCTTTAATGCTTGTTTTTCAATTTCGTAGCTTTCGGGTAGCTCCTCGCTTTCTTCGTAAAAGCGCTTCAGAAGTTCTAAATCATGATTCCAACGAATACGGGCTTCTTTTGCCCACGTATGATCATCGGTTTCAATCATATTTGTTAATGCATCTTCTATGCGTTGTAACCCGCTTTGTGGCTTAATAATTGGTGTAAGTGTAAAGCAAAAATCTGGTATTTTCGGTGTAAAAGAAATCTTTGTTAACGTCTCGTGAAAATTTTTCACCATCGCTCCTGAAATAAGGTGAATGCCGATGGAGTGCAGCATATCTTTTTTTCGATCACATTGGTAACAGACTTTTACATTCACACCAAACCATGGGTGGAGGGGAGTATGTGCTGTACCACTCCCTTTTGCATCTTCAAATAAGCGAATATACGATCCAAGTTCTTTTGTTGTTTGAAAAATTTGGTGTAGACGAGGTGAACCATAGTGAATGAGTTCACCTTCTTCTTCAGCATGATTTGGATCTGTAATGAGAGAGAGTTGCATCGGATTTGGTATGCCCCCCGTTTTCTCAAGATAATGCCAATAAAAAGGACGATTCATCAAGCGTTTATCCATTTCAATGGTTAACTGAACATCCAATCGATGTGGTGAACGCTGCAAAATTTCACAATCATTTGCTTTGAAAAAGTTCCATAAGTAATGATGAATTTCATGTTGCTGCATAGTCTTGCACCTCAGCTTCATTGCGCTTTGCAAAATCAATGATAGATGTTAAATTTTCCATTTTAATCCGAATCTCACCTTCGCTTTTTGATTCTGCAAAAATTTCTTCAATATGCGCATCGATATTTTTCATATTGATTCTTGTTAAAATTTCATCGAGCTCACCAATGACGCGCTCAAATAAATTGATTTTTTCATATAATAGCTTCAAAATATGTTCTTCAACTGTATGTTTCGTAGCTAAATTGTAAATATGAACATCATTCTTTTGCCCAAGTCGATGAATACGTCCGATGCGCTGTTCCAGTCGCATTGGATTCCATGGTAAATCGTAGTTAATCATATGATTGCAAAACTGTAAGTTGATCCCCTCGCCACCTGCTTCAGTAGCGATAAGCACTTGTGCGTGCTGCTGGAATAATTCTTTCATCCAATCTTTTTTGCCGCGTTTAAATCCGCCGCGAAATGGGACAGAAGAAATACCATGTTGTTTTAAGAACCATTGCAAGTACATTTGAGAGGCTCTATATTCTGTAAAGATAACGACTTTATCATTAATTTTTTTTATGAGTTCTAATGTTTGATTTGCTTTTGAGTTAAATGAAATATGATTAATTTTCTCCATTAGAACATCAATGTATGGATCTGGTATGTAATTTGCGTTCTCTTTTTTTCTTTTTTCTACATATTTTTTTAATGAATAGTAAACAGCTTCCCGGCTACTACATGCTTCTCGTTTTAAGGTTAAAGAGGAGAAAGCAGAAGAAAAAGCATCTTGTCCTTTCCAATTTTCAATCGCGTGATATAGAGCTTTCTCTTCCTCATTAAAGTTAACAAAAATAGTTTGGACATGTCTTTTCGGCCAATCAATTCCCGTGCTATTTCTTCGATTTCTTACCATCACTTTATTAATGAGTGCTTTTAAGTCTTTATCTGACTCAGGCGAGCGGTTTTTTGAAGCATAATATTCTTCAAAGTTGGACTGATTCCCTAAATGACCTGGTTTTAATAAGGAAACGAGATTAAAGATTTCCTCAATCTTATTTTGCACAGGTGTCGCGGTTAGTAATAAACAAAATTTCTTCTTTAAACGTTGTGCAAATTCATAGTTTTTTGTTTTATTGTTTTTGAGTTTATGTGCTTCATCAATAATGATGAGATCGTATTCTAAATTTAAAATAATATCACGATGCGGAGAGCGCTTCGCTGTATCAATGGATGACACAATAACATCTGCTTGTTCCCATGAGTAACTTTTTCTTTGCGCGACTGCAGGGATAAAAAATTTTGTATTGAGTTCATATGACCATTGAGAAACGAGGGAAGCTGGCACGAGAATAAGTACTTTTTTCACAAGGCCACGTACCATGTATTCTTTTAAAATAAGTCCGGCTTCAATTGTTTTTCCGAGTCCTACTTCATCTGCTAGTATCGCTTTCCCGTTCATTTGTTCAATCACTGTTTGCGCGACTTCTAATTGATGAGGAAGCGGAGTGAAATGCGGTAAATGTTTTGGCGCTTGTAAGCCATCAAATGTAGGAACAAGTAGCGATTGTTCTGTTTTATAGGCTAAATCATATAAATTCCAATTCGTCCATGGACCATCTTCATCGATTCTCTTTAAAAAGTCATTTTGCCATGTTCGATCTACGAAAATATTGACATTCATGAAAACTCTCCCACCTTCTATAAACTGAAACATTTTTTGTTGCACTTTTTACCTTTACATACTAAATTCTATTATTTTGAGGTAAAGATGCGCTTATAAATAATGTGAATAAAAAATTCTAAATTATTTTTTATGCTAGAATATTGATGAAATAGATCGAAAAATGTTAGGATAATGGTGTGAAATGTGTGGAATCTTTCGTATTTTATCCAAGAAAGTACTTTTTTATTTACGCTTTCATAAAAAAATATATTGAGATTCCGTATATCCCGTCTTTTCAAAATAAAAAATGTTTAGATAAGGGAAGCCAACTTTTATTGATTTGTCATAGACAGCATAAGGGGGAAGGAACATGATTACATTACAACGTACACCGCTATTTGATGTATATGCGAAGTATGGTGGGAAAACAATCGACTTTGGTGGTTGGGAATTACCAGTTCAATTTTCAAGCATTAAAGAAGAGCATGAAGCTGTTCGTACAGCGGCAGGCCTTTTTGATGTATCCCACATGGGGGAAGTAGAAGTAACGGGTGCAGATAGTTTAGCATTTTTACAACGTGTTGTTACAAATGACGTTTCTACCTTAAAGGTAGGAGGCGCGCAATATACAGCAATGTGTTATGAAAATGGTGGTACTGTAGATGATTTATTAATCTACAAACGTGGTGAAGAAGACTACTTATTAGTAATCAATGCATCGAATATCGAGAAAGATTACGAATGGTTAGCAAGTCATGTCATTGGCGATACGAAAGTAGTCAATGTTTCTAGTGAAATTGCACAACTTGCAATTCAAGGACCAAAAGCAGAAGGCATTTTACAAAAAGTTGTGTCAGAAGATTTGAAAGAAATTAAGTTCTTTAAATTTAAAAATGATGTTCTTGTAGATGGCACTCCAGCACTTGTATCTCGTACAGGGTATACAGGAGAAGATGGATTTGAAATTTACTGTAAGAGTGAAGATGTTATAAAAATTTGGGAGAAACTTCTTGAAGTTGGAGAAGAAGACGGCTTAAAGCCATGTGGCTTAGGAGCTCGTGATACGCTTCGCTTTGAAGCAACGCTTCCGCTTTATGGTCAAGAATTATCAAAAGATATTACACCGATTGAAGCTGGAATTGGCTTTGCTGTCAAAACGAATAAAGAAGCAGATTTCTTTGGAAAAGAAGTATTAAAAGAATATAAAGAAAACGGTGCACCTCGTAAATTAGTCGGCATCGAAGTAATTGAACGTGGTATTCCTCGTACGCATTACCCTGTGTATGTAGGAGAAGAAAAGATTGGGGAAGTAACAAGTGGTACACAATCTCCAACGTTAAAAAAAAGCATCGGTTTGGCATTAATTGATGTGAAATATGCAGCAATTGATACAGAAGTAGAAATTGAAATTCGAAAAAAACGCGTGAAAGCAGTAGTTGTTCCAACACCATTTTATAAACGTTCAAAGTAACCTGGAGAGGGGTAGATTTCATGTTGCATCGTTATCTTCCAATGACAGAAGAAGACAAAAAAGAAATGTTAGAAACAATCGGTGTTCCAACAATTGATGAATTATTTTCTGATATTCCAGAAAGTGTTCGTTTTAAAGGGGATTTAAAAATTAAACAAGCAAAGTCAGAACCAGAGCTTTTAAAAGAGCTATCTGGACTTGCTCGTAAAAATGCTAACTTAAAAGAATACGCTTCTTTCCTAGGAGCAGGTGTATATGACCATTATGCACCAGTAATTGTGGATCATGTTCTTTCCCGTTCAGAATTTTATACAGCGTATACACCATATCAACCAGAGATTTCACAAGGGGAATTACAGGCGATTTTTGAATTCCAAACAATGATTTGTGAATTGACAGGAATGGATGTAGCAAACTCCTCTATGTATGACGGAGGTACAGCGTTAGCAGAAGCTGCTATGTTAGCAGCTGGCCATACTCGTAAAAAGAAAATTCTTGTTTCTAAAGCAGTTCATCCAGAATCAAGAGCCGTACTAGAAACATATGCAAAAGGGCAACATCTTGAAGTGGTTGAAATTGACCATAAAGATGGTGTAACAAATTTAGAAGGATTACAAAGTGAAATGGATGATACTGTGGCTTGTGTCATCGTTCAATATCCAAACTTCTTCGGACAAATCGAAAAGTTAGCTACTATTGAAAAGATTGTCCATGAGCAAAAATCACTATTTATTGTATCTTCAAACCCACTATCATTAGGGGTATTAACACCGCCAGGAAAATTTGGAGCTGATATTGTAATTGGTGATGCACAGCCATTTGGTATTCCAACACAATTCGGTGGACCGCATTGCGGCTACTTTGCAACAACGAAAGCATTTATGCGTAAAATTCCAGGCCGTCTTGTCGGACAAACTGTAGATACAGAGGGCAAACGCGGTTTTGTATTAACATTGCAAGCTCGCGAACAGCATATCCGCCGTGATAAAGCGACATCTAATATTTGCTCTAACCAAGCGTTAAATGCATTAGCTGCATCAGTGGCAATGACTGCACTTGGAAAACAAGGGGTAAAGGAAATGGCACGTCAAAACATTTCTAAAGCACAATATGCTAAACGTCAATTTGAAGAAAAAGGTTTCACAGTAGTATTTACTGGGCCGTTCTTCAATGAATTTGTTGTGGATTGCAAACGCCCGGTAGAAGAAGTAAATGACGCTTTATTGCAAAAAGGTATAATCGGTGGTTATGATTTAGGCCGCGATGATGAAAAATTAGTAAATCATATGCTTGTAGCAGTAACAGAGCTTCGTACAAAAGCAGAAATTGACACACTTGTAAACGAAATGGGGGCTATCCAATGAAGAACCAAGACCAAGCACTTATTTTTGAAATGAGTAAAGAAGGACGCGTAGGATATAGCTTACCCCAATTGGATGTAGAGGAAGTAAAATTAGAAGATGTGTTTGAGAACGATTATATTCGTATAGAAGATGCAGAGCTTCCAGAAGTATCTGAACTAGATATTATGCGTCATTACACAGCGCTTTCAAACCGTAACCACGGCGTTGACTCTGGATTTTATCCGCTTGGATCTTGTACGATGAAATATAATCCAAAAATCAATGAAAACGTGGCACGTTTCCCAGGTTTTGCAAATATTCATCCGCTTCAAGATGAAAAGACCGTACAAGGTGCAATGGAATTAATGTACGATTTACAAGAGCATTTAGTTGAAATTACTGGTATGGATGCTGTAACACTTCAACCAGCAGCTGGTGCACATGGAGAGTGGACAGGATTAATGTTAATTCGCGCATACCATGAAGCAAATGGTGACCATAATCGTACAAAAGTTATTGTCCCAGACTCAGCGCATGGAACAAACCCAGCATCTGCGACAGTAGCAGGCTTTGAAACAATTACTGTAAAATCAAATGAACATGGCCTTGTTGACTTAGAAGATTTAAAACGCGTTGTGAATGAAGAAACAGCGGCACTTATGTTAACAAATCCAAATACACTTGGTTTATTTGAAGAAAACATTTTAGAAATGGCAGAGATTGTTCATAATGCAGGTGGTAAATTGTATTATGATGGAGCTAATTTAAATGCGGTATTAAGTCAAGCGCGTCCGGGAGATATGGGATTTGATGTTGTGCATTTAAACCTTCATAAAACATTTACAGGTCCTCACGGCGGGGGTGGACCAGGTTCTGGTCCAGTAGGTGTAAAAGAAGATTTAATTCCATTTCTACCAAAACCAATATTAGAGAAAACAGAGAATGGATATCACTTCAATTATGATCGTCCGCAAGCAATTGGCCGCGTGAAACCATTCTATGGAAACTTTGGTATTAACGTTCGTGCGTATACGTATATCCGTTCTATGGGGCCAGATGGATTGCGTGCAGTAACGGAAAATGCAGTATTAAATGCAAACTATATGATGAGAAGATTAGCGCCATACTACGATCTTCCATTTGACAGACATTGCAAACATGAATTTGTATTGTCAGGACGTCGTCAAAAGAAACTTGGTGTACGTACACTTGATATCGCAAAACGTTTGCTTGATTTTGGTTACCATCCACCAACAATTTACTTCCCGTTAAATGTGGAAGAGTGTATTATGATTGAGCCAACAGAAACAGAATCAAAAGAAACGTTAGATGGTTTCATTGATAAAATGATTCAAATTGCCAAAGAAGCGGAAGAAAATCCAGAGATTGTACAAGAGGCACCGCATACAACAGTGATTACACGTTTGGACGAAACGATGGCTGCTCGTAAGCCGGTATTGCGTTATCAAAAACCAACTCCTGTACAAGTTTGATGATATGAAGAGAACTCGCTATATGCGAGTTCTTTTTTTTAGAGTAATGATCTGGATTATATAAAAAGAATGTTGAAAATGTATCTTTTTTGTAGCGCGATGTAGTAAAACGGGCGTTTTTTATATGTTTTTGGTGAAAAAGACAGTTTGATAAAATTGTTTATTTTTGTTAGAATTTTATTGAAATTCATTGAACTTAAACGTGCAAATAACTCATTTTTATGTATATGTGAAAAAACGAACAAGGTGGGTGAAATGATGGGCTATAGGTGTTATCGAATGGTATATTATTTAGAAAATGGAGAGATGATTAAAGATATAAAAGAATTTTGTTATCGAGATGATGTGAAAATGCTAGAGCGTGTGGCACATCGTGTGATGGATCATAAGGAAGTAACGGCAATCGATCAACAAGGTACGATCATTTCAATTGCTTGTAATGATATTGTAAAGATTGAATTGGATTATATACAGTAAAGTTAACCTTGAGTCATATTGAATTATTCGTTAAAATATACTGTTGAATGGTGAAGCGAGAAGAGAGGAGTTTATCATGGGTAGTACAAGACACTTTTATATGTTTATCGTGGCGTTTGTGCTTGTTGTAGCGTTGACAATTTATTTAATTGTTGATAGTAGCTGGTATAATGCGGTGCATCCAGCATTTCTAATTTTTATGTATGTTGGAATTGCGGTTGTTAGTTTTGGGATGAGAGATGAAATGTTAGATCGCTTTGAAAAGTGATACATATACAAAAGACCAACAGGAAATTGTTGGTCTTTTTTTTCTTGCTAAAAGATAACATTGTGTATATACTGTATATATGAAGTATACACAGTATATACACAATGGAGGAAAGTATGAATATTATTATTTCAAATTCTTCCCCGGATCCGATTTATGAACAAATTAGTAAGCAATTGCGGCAGCTTATTTTAAATGGGAGTCTAAAGGGAGGAGAACAATTACCATCAATTCGTAGTTTAGCAAAAGAATTGCAAATTAGTGTGATTACGACGAAACGTGCCTATGAAGAACTTGAAAAAGAAGGGTATATCGAAACAGTTGCAGGAAAAGGAACTTATGTATCAGAGAAAAATAGTGAGCTGATTCGGGAGCAACGTTTGCGTTTATTGGAGAGTAAAGTGGAGGAAGTTGTAAATGAGAGCAAGCTTCTTCAGCTTTCATTCGAAGAACTAGAGCAGATGATCGCTTGTTTATATAAGGGGGAATAAGAAGATGTTAGAGTTAAAAAATGTATGTAAAAATTATCAAGGTTTTGCAGTGAAAAATATAAGCTTTACATTGCCGCGCGGATATATTATGGGGTTGATCGGACCAAATGGTGCCGGGAAAAGTACAACCATTAAAATGATTATGAATTTAGTTAGAAGAGATGGTGGTGATATAAAAATCTTCGGAAAGGACAATAAAAAAGCTGAAAAAGAGATTAAGCAAAATATAGGTTTTGTATATGATGAAAATCACTATTATGAAGATATAACATGTGAACAAATGAAGCGAATGATCGCACCACTATATAAAAAATGGGATGAAGAAAAATATCAATCCTACATGGAGCGATTACAAGTTCCAAAAAATAAAAAGATTAAGCAGTTATCAAAAGGGATGAAAATGAAGTTTGCGATTGCAATGGCGATATCTCATCATGCAGAGCTGATCATTATGGATGAGCCGACATCTGGATTAGATCCAGTTGTTCGCAGTGAACTACTTGATATGCTCCAAGAAATTGTCATGGAAGAAGAAATATCTGTTCTATTCTCAACACATATTACAACCGATTTAGAGCGTATTGCAGATTACATTACATTTATCAATAACGGTGAAATTGTTTTTACGGGAGAAAAAGATGAAATACTAGACAGTTATGTCATCGTAAAAGGAAGCAATGATCTATTAGATCCAGAAGGAAAAGAATATTTCATCGGGTTACGGAAAAATAAATTTGGTTTCGAAGGATTAGCGAAGGATAAACAAGCAGTGAGCGATTGGTTTGGTCAAGAAGTTATACTCGAAAAGCCAACTTTAGATGATATTGTTGTATATACGGCGAAGGGGAGCGGTGTTTATGCGTCAACTCATATATAAAGATTTATTCTTTTTTCGAGTAGTTTGGCTAGTTTACATTATTATGCCATTTATATTTTTGGGTTGGAATCCGGACGGAGAAAAAATGTTTCCAGCAAGTTGTTTACTTATAACAGTTACTTCTTCTATGGTATTAATAGGAATCGATGAAAGAAATAAAAGTGACGTAATGTTAAATAGTTTACCAGTGAGTCGGAAGGAAATTGTTATTGCTAGATATATTTCCAGTGCAATATTTGTTATTGGTGGAATCATTGCAACCATGTTGGCTGTTTTTCTTGTAAGAAGTATCGCTGGAATTGGAGATATTGGTTTATATCATCCTAATTTATATATTGAAATTCCATGGTATATAGTAGTAAGAGGCTTATTATTTTCAGTTATTTTTATTGTGACATTACTTCCTAGTTATTATGGAGTTGGGTCAAAAGTAGTACGTGGAATTTGTACGGGAATAACAGTGGGGATCGGTATTTTCATTGGGTTGTTTATGATTGACAGATGGAATCAAGTGTCATCATTCAGTCATTGGATTATGAATCCGGTACATATTGGAATGATTATTCTAGGAGGAATTGTATTAGCTAGTATATATATCACATCTATGTTTATAACCATTCGAATGTATGAAATGCGTGATATATAGGGAGGAATATGTATGCAACAGTTAATTTTGAAGGATATTTTTTTACAGAGAACGATTTTTCTAATCTGTTTTATTTTTCCTTTTTATGGAATGCTAAAGCAGTCTATTGAACCGCATCAGTTAGCGTCTATTTGTTTTGCTACTTGTCTGTTCATGATTTCATTTTCTATAGTAACTGAAGAGAAAAATAGTACAGAAAAAATATTAGTAAGTTTACCTTGTACGCGGAAGGAAATTGTCATTGCTAAATATATATCGACAGCATTTTTTATTGTGGCCACTTTAATAGTTACATTTGTTTTGTTAATAGTACCTGTACTACTATTCAGAGATCATATCAATATTCCGTGGTATGCATTATTTGTAGCGGGTTTCTTTTCTATTCTTTATGCTGCTATGATCCTTCCTATGAAATATAGCGGAAATAAACAAATGGTCACTATTTTGGGGATCATGGTCCTTTTTCCTATATTGGGTTTGCAAGGATTCATGTGCAATGTATTTGCTGAGGAAAGGCTTATGGTAATGTTTTTTCAATCTTCCAATGTGATGCTAGTAATAAGTATTTTAAGTATAGTGGCATGGATGAGCTATTTCATTTCAATGTTTGTTTCGATTATTATATTTAAACAAAGGGAATTGTAGAGTGTAGTCTGTTTCAAGTGAAAAAGGTGTCGTACTTGCAGACACCTTTTTTCAATAATGACAATAGGAAAGCAGCAGTTTATAAACAAAAACGCTATTCGATGTTTCATTCGGAGTGTGTAATAGAAAGCTGAAAAAAATAATAAGAAAAAGAAATAGAAAAAATAAAAATAGAATATGTTTATGTACGGAATTTTGCATATAATCAGCTCCTTTTTGTGTAGTATGTCCAAAAGAAAAGGAGATATAATAGAGCGACAAAAGCTAACAAGGAAATGACGATATGAAATGGATATTCGTGGTGTCATTGTTGAAATAGTATGTTTGATCCTGCTACTTTAGGGCATTCGATTGTGATAGGAAATCGAATCATAACAATAAAAAAGGACAGTTACTTCTGTTTAGAAGCGCTGTCCTTTTTAAATAATTTGTTCCAAAGTTTAGCGATACTCCAAATGATTATGATAAGGATGGATGCAACAATCGACCACACGATGGATATCACTTCAAGGGCCATGTTTGGGAAAAATGTAAGAATTGCCATCGCTTTATGAAATAGCCATTCAATGATATGAAAGCTAATTTGTAGTAAAATGGCGATACTAAGAATGAGTATGGTTCCAATTTGTTTTCCTTTTTCTTTCCACATCACTGTCACCTCACATTAGCCCAATAATTTTAAGCCAACTGCACCGCATACAATGCAGCTTAAAAAGGCAAGGCGGCGCCAATCGGCTGATTCTCGGAAAATGAGGATGCCTAAGAGTGCGCTTCCCGCTGTTCCTATTCCTGTCCAAATCGCATAAGCTGTTCCCATCGGTAAAACGTTCATAGCAAGCGATAAAAAGAAGAAGCTTACGCCAAAGTTGGCGATTAAAATAAGTTTTGGTATCCAGCCTTTCTTTTTCGTAGCTATTTTCATAAACAATACACCAGTAACTTCACAAATACCAGCAAGAATTAAAAATACCCAAGCCATTTTATGCTGCCTCCTTCTCTTTTTTTTCTTCACCTGTTACTTGTTTTAAGCCAATTACGCCAACGAAGATTAAAGCGATAAATAAAATTTTTACAATGGAAACAGGTTCACCGAAGATGAAAATCTCTGTGAGAACGATACCGCCAGCGCCAATTCCGGTAAACACAGCGTAGACGGTTCCAACAGGTAAATCTTTATAAGCTTTAAATAACAGGATAAAACTCATTACAATGATAAGAGCAACACCAAGCCATTCTAGTGGTGCCTCCGCATGTTTTAGTCCAATTACCCAAAAAATTTCAATGATACCAGCTAAAATTACATAAATCCAAGCCACATATAATCCTCCTTCCTACCAGTCGTTAGGTAAAGGGCCGAAAAACGACGCATTGCGAAAAGCAATCCGTCATTTTGAAAGACCGCGCCAAAATACGATCCATGAGGCTTTTAAACGGGTCTCAAAGCGATTGAAACCAGCATATAATAGTTCGACCATAAGACCATCCAGTAAGCATAAATAAGCTTCTAAAGCGTCTTTTACTTCAATGTTATGCAATTCACCTTGTTCATTTGCTCGTTTGAACAGCGGGAATAAAATTTCTCTAATGTTTTCAATGTGAGCATTTGCTTTTTCGATAATTTGTTCGCGAAATGCATCAGGTGGAAAATAAGAAGTTCGCAGCCAAAACATGGATTCTTCACTTTCACCGAAACGTTTTGCGTAACCTTTTAGAAGATTTATAAGCAATGTTTCAGTGGGAGATTCTGAAAGTAATTCTATATCATCTGTAAAGCATTGTAAGTCTTTTTGCAAGGCTTCTTCTAAGCAGATGAAATATAGTTCTTCCTTCCCTTTAAAATGTGCATAAATTGATGGTTTTTTAATTCCGACCTCTTGTGCGATATTTGCCAATGAGGTTCCTTCATAGCCGTAGCGTGCGAAATGAGAAAGTGCTACAGCTTTAATACGGTTTGCTGTCATTTTTCATCCCCTACCTACCGTTCGTTAGTTTGATTGTATAAGAGAATCGTTTGAAAGTCAATGCGCTGAATGAGAAAAAGAGTACTCATTTCAGTACTCTTTATACCGTTTTTCGTTCGATTAAATGGAATGGAAGTTCTTCCGCGTATCCTGTAATTTGTTCAGCTTGTATTTGCTTATGAAATAAAGAAAAAGCACGGGCACCCATTGTGAGCCCAGGATGCTCAATTGTTGTGATTTCAAGTGCTTTTGAAACTTCATGATTATCGAAGCCAAGAACAGCTAAGTCCTCTGGAATATGCAATCCTTGTTTCTTTGCTTCTGTTACTAAACCGGCAGCGACTTGATCATTAGCAGCAAAAATAGCGGTAGGGCGCTCTTTCATATTTAAAATGCGATGTAAGACTTTCGCGCCATCTTGCATCGTGTAACATTGATAAAACATCCAGTCAGGTTGCACTCTTCTTTGAGCAGTTTGAAGAATATCAGCAAAAGCTTTTTCCCGTTGTAAGGTACTTACACTTTTTCGTCTTGCTAGGCAGACACCGATCCGTGTATGTCCTTTATTTAGTAAATAGTTTGTACCGATGCGAAAGCCTTCATAATGATCCACATAGACAGAGGAAATAAGCGGATGTGTTAGTTTTTCACATGAGACGATAGGTGCAAATTTGGAATAAGGTTCGATTTGCTCCCAAGAATTTGTTCGGGAACAGATAATCATGCCATCAAATTGTTTCATTTTCATTATTTCAAGGACGCGAATTTCTTCGATACTATCATAATTTGTTTGACATAAATTGATATGATATCCGGCAGATAAAGCTTCATTTCCAATTCCTTCAATAATGGTACTGAAGTAGGGGAGGTTAATAAAAGGAAGCATGACACCAACTGTAAATGTTTTTCCTTTTATTAGATGAATGGCGTTTATATTCTTTGCATAATTTAATTGTTCTACAGCATGTAATACACGTTCACGCTTTTCTTGACTCACATAAGGATGGTCATTTAATACACGAGAAACTGTTGTTATAGATACACCAGCAGTTTGGGCAATTTGTTTTATATTTACCATGAGTATCACCTCTATCTGTATTATAAAGGGAAATAGGTAAAAATGGAAAAATAGTGAAAAAGACTTGACCTGAAAAGCTTTTCACAAATTATGGTATAAGTAAGGCTTTCTGTTATTCGCGTAACCTTTTGATTTGGGGCGTGAGAATAACAGGGAGTCTTTTTTTGTTTCAAAATTTGATGTCAAAATGTGTGAGAATAAAGAGGAAAGTTTTCAAAGGGCCCCTAGAACGAAAGACGAATAGGAACAATAATGAACGCTGTATTCGTTAAGAAATCGATAGGAAAGGGCTGAAACAGGTTGAAAAAAGAACTCGTTTGCTTCATGATTTCTAGTGTATTTGTTAGTGCATGTGCATTTCAGCAAACGGTAAAGGAAGATAAACAATTTGTGGAGACGACAGGTGGGGTGGCAGACAGAGTGTTTGGTCCCATGTTAGTAAAGGATATTCCAAACTATTTTCCAGTATCATTTAAAGTTCCGACTTTTTTACCATACGACATAATGGATGATGCTAAAGGAGAAGTGAGGAAGATTGGAAAGGAAAAAGCGGTCTTAACGATTAAATATAAGCAACAAGAGCAGGGAAGAAAGGACTATATAGAGTTAACAGTCGCTAACTTTTCTTATAGCTTCCCGTATATTGTAGAACAAAATCGATTTCAAGAACAAATACGATTAAATAATGGAGTGACGGCTTATTTTAAAAATAAAGATGAAGGGGAAAGCGGAGAGGAATTTGCAACGCTTATTTGGAAAGAAAAAGAGCTTGAATATCAACTATTATATCGAAATGCATTCGTGCAGCAAGAAAGTGAAGTAATTAAGCGGAACTTACTATATGCTGCTAATAATATGAAAAAAACTAGCTGAACAGTTCAGCTAGTTTTTCATATTATTTCTTTTTAATTTTGCCTGTCCATGTTTTAAATCCACCTTGCAATTGGTAGAAATCTTTGTAGCCTTTCTTTTTCAAGAATTGAGCTGCACGGCCTGTACGGAATCCACTTTGGCAATACAAATAAATCGGTTGATCTTTACGAAGTTCTTTGTAGCGAAGACGAATTTGTGATAGTGGAATGTTACGTGCACCTAAAATATGTCCAGCGTTATATTCATCCGCTTCACGAATATCGATAAGCTGTGCTTTACGGTATCCAGTGCGAAATTCTTCTTCTGAAAGTGTTTGAATTAATTTTTTTTGATAGAAATACATCCATACAGAGTAGCCGACAAATGCTAGAATGATGGCTAATATAATCATTAAGTTTGTTGTCACGATTCTATCGCTCCCTTTTTTCTTATCCTACTTTCAATATTATAATGTCCATGTGTATTTATGCAACAGATACATTGGTTATAAGAAGAATTTTCGTATTCTTTCACAATTTTTGCCGAATTTGGTAGACTAGAAGATGTGAAAAATAATTGGTTATATGAGGTGCAGGATGGGAAAAGAAAAATGGTGTTATATTAACTCTGGTCAATGTTCACCGGCATTTAATATGGCGTTAGATGAATGTTTATTAAATTGGCAAAGTGAAAAGAAAATGCCGCCGACGATTCGTTTTTATGAGTGGGGAATTCCAACGTTAACGGTAGGATACTTCCAACGTGTGGAAAAGGATATTAATATGGATGTAGTAAAAGAAAAAAAATACGGCTTTGTGCGCCGTCAAACAGGCGGCAGAGGTGTATTGCATGATAAAGAATTAACGTATAGTGTCATTGTATCTGAAGATCATCCCGAGATGCCAAAAACAGTGACGGAAGCGTACCGAGTTATTTCGCAAGGGCTATTAGAGGGATTTAAAGCACTTGGATTAGATGCATACTATGCGGTTCCAAAAACAGAAGCAGATCGTGAGAATTTAAAAAATCCACGCTCAGGAGTCTGTTTTGATGCGCCATCTTGGTATGAGATTGTTGTGGAAGGTAGAAAGATTGCGGGCAGTGCTCAAACACGTCAAAAAGGTGTAATTTTACAGCATGGGTCGATTCCGCTAGAAATTGATTTAGATGAGCTGTACGATCTATTTTTATTTCCAAACGAGCGCATGAAAGAGCGCATGAAGAGTATGTTTTCTTCTAAAGCGGTTGCAATTAATGAATTGACAGATCGAACATTTACAATTGAACAATTAATTGAAGCTTTTCACACTGGATTTGAAAAAGGTTTAAACATAGAATTGCTGCCATATACATTAACAGCAGAACAGCTCCATGAAGTAGAAACATTAGCGAAAGAAAAGTATGAAAGTGATGAATGGAATTATAAAAAATAAGGATATGGCTATGGCCATATCCTTATTTTTTATAATAAATTAAGTACTTTCTCTACTTTGATTCCTTTTTCTTGTAAAGAGCGAAGACGATTTACAACGTCCATAATTTCTTTGTCAAATGTAACACTAATACCTTGATTTGTAAGCTCTTCTTTCAAACTTTCAACAGAATCATCTATGTCAATACCAAGTTCATAATCTTGGCAAACTTCGACTGCCTTTTTTACAAGTTTCACATAATGTTCTTGTAGTTTAGAATTTGTTTCAGTTAAAACAGGTTGTTTCGGTTTTGTAGGTGTAACGGAAATTGTTTCTTGTTTTGTAACCGGAGTAAGCTCTTCTGTTTTTACCGGCTTTGGAGCAGCTGGTTTTGCAACTGTTTCTACATGTACTGGCTTCGGTGTTGGTACCGGAGTAGGTCTTTTTGTTTCGACAGGAGCTTCTACGCTTGCACTAGGCTTTGGAGTAACTGTAATTGCTTTTGGCATTGAAATCGCGACTTCCTCTTTTTGAGGCGTAGTTTCTTCAGCCGTTGCCTGTGCTGTTGCTTCTCTGTTCTCCTTCGCCCACATTACGCGTTCAATTTGCAAGGAAACATTATTTTTATTCATCGCTGTCAGTGTAACTTTACCAACTTCAGCGTTTCCTGAGAAATCAACAATTTTATAAATTACACTTTTGTTCCAATCTACTTTCCCGCTCAAGAATAATTCTTCGTTACATTTTGGCGTCAAGCCCTCGATTTTAATTTCTGCATTTACACCGTTTTCACTATATACCATAATTAGCGAAGCACTTACATCTTCGTCTGCTAGCATTAATTCACGTACCATTTTGCCGGTGCGTACTTGCGTTTTCTTCTTAAGTGACATCAAATTTCTCCTCTCAAAAATGAAGTAATAATAAAAAAATCATATAACGAAAAATAATTGCTCACGAAGAAATATGATACCGATAATAAAAGCATCACGTCAACAATTTACGTTAATTATTTTGCATTTTTCTTGTTTCTTTATGAAATTTTTTAATTTGTAAAATTAGACAGAAGAAAAAACAGCCTGCTTATAAGGTGGTTTTAAAAGTTTGCTTTTTTATATAGTTTGGCTTGTTTCATCTCTTGTCACGGCATTCTTTCTGGTGTATCATTTTATTGATTGCTTCGTACGGAATAAGCAAAATGAATGTGGATGGAGGAAACCGATGCCTACTCCTAGTATGGAAGATTATATTGAACAAATTTATTTGTTGATTGATGAAAAGGGTTATGCCCGTGTATCTGATATTGCTGAAGCGCTTAGTGTACATCCATCTTCTGTAACAAAAATGGTACAAAAATTAGACAAAGATGAATACCTAATTTATGAAAAATATAGAGGACTAGTATTAACAGCAAAAGGTAAAAAAATTGGAGAGCGTCTTGTATATCGCCATGAATTATTGGAGCAATTCATGCGTATTATCGGTGTGGATGAAAGCAAGATTTATAATGATGTGGAAGGAATTGAGCATCATTTAAGTTGGGAAGCGATTGACCGCATTGGGGATTTAGTACAATATTTTGAGGAAGATGATCTTCGAGTTGACACGCTTCGAGCTGTTCAAAAAGCAAATGGAGAACAAAGTAAGTAAAGGGAACGAATGCGTTTCCTTTTTTGTTTAGAAGAAATGAAGCAAAAAGAAAACCGTATTTCCTAGAAGGAAGCACGGTCTTTCTTTTTATTTTTTTTACCTTCAATGACTGTTAAATGAGATTGCTTTCGTTTTCGTTTTAATAAGGGAGAATTCCCCTTATTTCCTTTATCGTCTGTGTTATTTCGTTTTAAAAAAGAATTGCTTAGGGGTGCTACATTTTGCTTTCCGTATTTGCGGTTCGATTGTTTCGCAGCACGCTTGTAAGAGTTATGCGAATGAGCGGAACCACTAGAATTTGTGAACATTTTGTACAGCAAGTAAAAGATACCAAGAACAAGCAACATAAGGCCGATGTTTTGCAGCATTCCCATTGGATTTGTAATTGCTGAGGAAACAAGACCGAATATTGCTAATCCAATAATAATGCCAACAAAAGCGAACATAAACGAACGACCGTTCATAAGGAACACCTCCTAAAAAACATGTATTAAAATTAGTATATTAGCGATGAGGAAAGGAGTTGAACATCATTTTTTTTATCATGATTGTTGTTTATTTTCTAACCGTAATAATTCGTGAAATGATGCGATTGCAACTTCAACTTGATCATCAGTAGGTTCCTTTGTTGTTAAAAGTTGAAGCCATAACCCGGGATATCCTAATACGCGTAAAATAGGAATATCACGTAATCGGTTGGTGAACTGTAAGACTTCAAAAGAAATTCCAAGAACGATTGGAATTAATAAAATACGATTTCCAACTCGGACCCAAAGAGGATCTGTTGGAACAAGAAAGTAGACAAACATTCCGATAATTACGGTAAAGATAATAAAGCTACTACCGCATCGATAATGAAGACGAGTTTGCTTTTGAACATTTTGTACAGTTAACGGAAGGTTATTCTCATATGCATGAATCACTTTATGTTCCGCACCATGATATTGAAATACTCTCTTAATAAGTGGAGTTAAGGAAACAAAGTAGATATAGCTTAGCAACAATACAAGCTTAATCATACTTTCAACGATAATTTGCCCAGTATGAGACGGGAAAATAGGTCGCGTTAATTCTGCTAATAGTGCAGGAAGTGCTGTGAAAATCACTTTTCCAAATATGAACGATAACACTCCGACAGCTGCTACTCCTAATATCATCGTTAATTTTGATTGTTCTTCTTTTTTATTTGCAAGTTGTTGATCATCCTCTGGATGAACATCGAATCGCTCTGAGGCAAAGTTTAAATGCTTTGCTCCGTTAGCACTTGCATCAATGATAGCGGCAATGCCTCGTAAAAATGGGATTTTTTTAAGCGCAGATGATATTTTATTACGAACGCGTGGCAATCGATAAAATTCGATTGTTTTGTCTTTACGACGAACCGCTGTAACAGTATATTCTCTACCACCAAACATAACTCCTTCTATGACCGCTTGCCCGCCATATATTTGTTTTGACTGTTCTGACATGTTTAACACCAACCTGTATCTGTTTCTCTCTTGTGTAGAAAAGAGGCAATTGTCATACTTGGTTCTGTCAAGGCATATTTGACAATTACCGAGTTTCCTTTATTTTATCGACAAATACAAGCAGATGACAAGGAAAAATGTTACGAAGGTAAGACATTTCTTATTCTTTTTATAGACAAATTTCGCATGATTTAAACATGCTTCAAACTACTTTCGGACATACTAGTAAGCGGAGGTGTTTAATGTGAAACAGGAACAAACTGGAATAAACAATTTTGTGCAAATTGGTTTATTTGGTGGTGTTTTTTGGGGGAGTATATGGTATTTTCTTCATATTTTCTCTTTTACAGAGGTTGGAACAAATTATTTACTTTTGCCATTTGCGCTTGGGGATTGGAAAGAAGGTGTTTGGGGAAATATAGCAGGCATTAGCTGTATTGGACTTTTTTCTATTGTAGTAGCATTTCTTTATAAGACTTTTTTTAAAAGGTTTGAGGGGGTACTTCCCGGTCTCTTGTATGGTTTGTTTTGGTGGAGTCTTTTATTTTTAGGACTAGGTTCCATTGCGCCAGTTATTAAAAATGCAATGCATTTACCGAAAGAAACCGTTACAACTACAATTTGCATTTTTATTTTGTATGGTGTATTCATCGCCTATTCTGTTTCATTTGAGGCGAATAATGTAAATCAAGGAGAAGGTACAGAGAAGACAAACTATTCAAACAAGTGACTCCTATGTTAGAATATGAAATATATATTCTTTATATTAAGGAGTTTTAAAAAGATGAAGAAAGTACTCCTCGTAAACGGTCCTAATTTAAATCGTCTCGGTGTTCGAGAGGTAAATGTGTATGGGAAAGGAACGTTAGAGACACTTGAAACAGATATGAAACAAGAAGCTGAAAAATTGGGAGTAGGATTAGAATGTTTTCAATCGAATCATGAAGGTGCTCTTATTGATATCATTCATGAAGCGGATGGCATATACGAAGGAATCATTCTAAATCCAGGAGCATTTACGCATTATAGCTATGCGATTCGAGATGCTATTGCAAGCATTTCAATTCCAGTTATTGAAGTACATATTTCTAACATTCATCAGCGTGAATCATTTCGTCATGAATCGGTGACAGCAGCAGTTTGCGCAGGTCAGATTGTTGGATTTGGTTTTTATGGCTATAAGCTAGCGTTATTTGCATTGTTGGAGAAACTGAGGGAGGCATAAATCAATGGAAAAGATCACGAAATTAAGAAGTGCGTTTGATGAAGCTGGTATTGATGGGATTTTATTAACGAATGAATATAGCCGTAGATATATGACTGGTTTTACAGGAACAGCAGGTGTCGCATTGATTTCGAAAGAGCGTGCTCTATTCATTACAGATTTCCGTTATGTAGAGCAAGCTAGTAAACAAGCTGTTAGCTATGAAATTATACAGCATACAGGCCCGATTCTTGATGAAGTGGCGAAGCAAGTGAACAACTTAGGAATTCAAAAACTTGGTTTTGAGCAAGATACTCTCACATATAGTTCTTATACAGCACATAAAGAAGCCGTTGCAGCAGAATTTATCCCGACTTCCGGGCTTGTAGAAAAGTTACGCTTGATTAAGACGGATTCAGAGATTAAGATATTAAAGGAAGCTGCACAGATTGCAGATGCTGCCTTTGAACATATTCTATCATTCATTCGCCCAGGAGTATCTGAAATTGAAGTGTCAAATGAACTTGAATTTTTCATGAGAAAACAAGGAGCAACATCTTCTTCGTTTGATATTATCGTTGCTTCGGGACTACGTTCAGCATTGCCGCACGGTGTGGCATCTGAAAAAGTGATAGAAACAGGAGATTTCGTAACGTTAGATTTCGGCGCCTATTATAAAGGATATTGCTCTGATATTACTCGTACGATTGCAGTCGGTGAACCGTCAGATAAATTAAAAGAAATTTATCATGTTGTTTTAGAAGCACAACTTCGTGGTGTAAATGGCATGAAAGCTGGTTTAACGGGTCGTGAAGCCGATGCATTAACACGTGACTACATAGCGGAAAAAGGATACGGTGAATATTTTGGCCATTCGACAGGTCATGGCCTTGGTCTTGAAGTTCATGAAGCACCAGGATTAGCATACCGCTCTGAAACAGTACTTGAGCCAGGGATGGTTGTGACAGTAGAACCGGGTATTTATATTCCAGGTGTTGGTGGTGTACGTATTGAAGATGATATCATTGTAACGAGTGAAGGTAATGAAGTAATTACAAAATCTCCAAAAGAACTTATTATTTTGTAACATACAGGAGGATTTTTTGCATGATTTCAGTAAACGATTTTCGTACAGGTTTAACAATTACGGTGGATAACGACCTTTGGCAGGTTATTGAATTCCAACACGTAAAACCAGGTAAAGGTGCGGCGTTTGTTCGTTCTAAATTACGTAACTTACGTACAGGAGCTATTCAAGAGAAAACATTCCGCGCAGGTGAGAAAGTAGAGAAAGCACATATCGAAAACCGTCGTATGCAATATTTATACGCGAGCGGTGAGGCTCACGTATTTATGGATAATGGAACGTATGAACAAATCGAACTTAGTGAAGCTCAAATCGAGCGCGAACTAAAATTCTTGAAAGAAAACATGGAAGTGTCAATTATGACATATCAAGGTGAAGTGCTTGGTGTGGAACTTCCAAACACTGTTGAGTTAAAAGTTGTTGAAACAGAGCCAGGTATTAAAGGTGATACAGCTTCTAACGTAACAAAACCAGCTACATTAGAAACTGGTCTTGTTGTACAAGTACCAATCTTCATTAATGAAGGTGAAATGCTTGTTATTAATACAGGTGAAGGTAAATACGTTTCTCGTGCGTAATGGAAGAAGCACCCGTGGATGATCGCGGGTGCTTTTTTTAGAGGAAATACGGCATATAATAAATAGCGGTTATAATAAAGCTAACGAGGGTAAGTGAAAGGGTGCCAGCTATATATGGTGTGAAAACGATTTGAAATGGCCTTATTTCATCAGTTTCAACACCTGTTAATGTCTTACAGAATTTACGATACGTGAAAGCCCACACAGGACTTTAGTCCGTCTTTAGACGTGGGATGAAAGTATCGTTTTTGCGTAGCAAAACATGGTATACTTTATTCATAGTCATGCAAAAGACTCTAAAACGACTGTTCTCTGAAAACAGAATACATATGAGGTTGGAGTAGCGAATTCTTCTACTCCGTAAAATGTATTAAGTCGTCAAGAACAAGACGTAAAAACATTTGAGAACCAACAAGCTGTACGGTATGGTCACAGTACCGTAGCCCACGAACCTATATGGTCTGTTGTGGGAGTGGTGATGGCACACCGCAATCTTGCACGTCAGCGATACCAGAAATGGACTTCGCCTTTGGTAGTAAGAATCCCACTGACGTTAGTCAGCTTGCAGCTTTAGCTGTGGGAGTGTCAATCATAATAATTAACCATGTAATTGCAAATATAGCTAAACTACTAAGGAAAAAGCTCTCCATAAATGACCAACCGATCACTTTTGAAAAAAGATAAATGATCGCTAATTCTACCACAATCGTTAAACTAAATTTCAATATCTTCATATTTCTTCCCCCTCAATTTGTACGTTCAGCTAATTTAAAAATTTATTCCTTTCTCCAATGCGGTATGCTCGTCTGGCAACTTGTTTTTCACATGCGATGAAATATAAGGTAGTTTCTCTTGTGCTTTTAAAGATTTCTTTTTTAGCAGCTTCATACTATGTCCCCGGTATGGATAGCCAAGTCAACTGAATGTGAGATTGCGGCAGCTCATAATTCATATATTTAAGTGTGATGAGGCCAATTGTTTCATTTTCTTTATCCTCACTGATTAACGTTTCACTTTATGATTCCTCTGGATAAAAATCTTTTTTGACGCTCCTCTTCTATTGCGAAAAGAAGAATTGCTTTCGTATCTTCGATTTTTTCTACCTGTATTCCGAATGCATTTTTCACATGTGAATCGCTTGATTATTCGAAAATCATATTTTCATATTGTAAATCGGGTGGTAATAAAGTAACGTACTGCATCGTTTATACTCCTTTTCCATTCAATATACCATAATGTAATATGAATATTCAGTCTCTTTTGGGCCCATAGAGAAAAATTATGTTTTTACTTCTGAAATAGACAACCACTGCATATGGTTGTACAAATATATTCTTTTTCAGATTGGCATTTTTAGTAAGCGAAAGAGTCGTTGTGAGGAGAGAAGGTGAAAGAATGAAACAGTGGCTAGCGGCAATAGAAACTTCTGTGCTTGTTATGGGATTACTTCGGGTGTTTTCTGGGAGCGCGGAAATATTCGCCGCTTTGCTTATGCTTTATGTAAATGATGCGAAAAAGGCCTTGTTTATAAATGGTATGTTGGCATTTGTTGGGCCTACTGTATTAATTCTAACAATGACAATTGGCATTGCAAGTGTCGCAAGTGAAATCTCTTTTTTGAAGCTTTTTTTTCTGACTCTTGGGGTTGCCTGCATTTTTATCGCAGTGTTGAAATAGAAAGTCAATTCGAGTGGGGAGAAGACGATGAAAGAAGTATTAGAGGTTTTACCAAAAACGATGAGAGAGTTAATTGAAGGATGTAATGAATATAACGCGCTAGAAGAAATTCGTGTTCGAATTGGAAGACCGCTTGAATGTATTGCTCACGGAAAAGTATTCTTTCATGAATATATTGTTACACCAGAAGATGCTATGTATCTCTTAAATAAACTGAGTCAATTTTCTCTTTATACGATGGAGGAAGAACTAAAGCGTGGATATGTTACGCTGCGTGGTGGTCATAGAATTGGTCTCGCAGGGAAAGTGATTACGGAGAAAAGCGCGGTCAAGATGATTCGTGATGTGTCATCTTTTAATATTCGGATTGCTCGTCAAAAAATTGGAATAGCTGAACCGCTCTTATCCTATTTATACGAATCACGTTGGTTAAATACGATGGTAATTGGTCCTCCACAAACAGGTAAAACAACGCTTCTTAGAGATGTAGCACGCTGTATGAGTCAAGGAGTACGTTCTGCGAATATTCCTTCTTGTAAAGTTGGCATTGTGGATGAGAGATCAGAAATTGCTGGCTGTGTAAAAGGGATTCCGCAATATGAATTTGGCCCACGTGTTGATGTGCTTGATGCGTGCCCGAAAGCAGAAGGAATGATGATGATGATTCGTTCTATGAGTCCAGATCTATTAATTGTTGATGAAATCGGGCGCATGGAAGATAGCGAAGCCATTATGGAGGCTATTCATGCAGGGGTACAACTGTTTATCAGTGCACATGGATTTTCTTTCGATGATATACGAAAGCGTCCATCTTTAAAAGCGGTAATGGAATTTGGTGTGTTTGAGCGCTTTATTGAACTCTCAAAAGCAAAAGGACCTGGTACTGTAGTGCAAGTGAAGGATGGAGAGGGGAAACCGATTCAAAGGCGAAAGAAGGTTCAAAACGTATGATAAAAATATTTGGTGCGGTGTTAATTGTAGCAGTAACGACTTTTTTGGGATTTTCACATGCAAAGAGATATAGTGAGCGCCCGCGCCAATTACGGCTTTTAAAAGCAGCCCTTCAATCATTAGAGGCCGAGATTATGTATGGACATACCCCTTTATCAGAAGCGGCAGAACGTTTAGCCAAACAAATGCCGAAACCATTAAGTTGGATATTCCAAAGCTTTTCAAAGCGGCTTGAAAACGGTGAACAAATTGTTAGAGAGGCTTGGCTTGATAGTTTAAAAGAAAATTGGACACTCACATCTCTTAAACAAGCGGAATATGAGATTTTACAACAATTTGGTGAAACGTTAGGGCAACATGACCGAGAGTCGCAACAAAAACATATTCGGTTATGCATTACACATTTAGAAAGAGAGGAAGGAGAAGCGAAAGCATTACAGCAGCAATATGAAAAAATGATGAAAAGCCTCGGGGTATTAGCAGGGCTACTTATTGTGATTTTACTGCTATAAAGGGGGGAGAAAGGCGATGTCCATTGACGTAGGGTTAATATTTCAAATCGCCGGAATTGGCATTATATTAGCTTTCATTCATACGGTATTAAAAGAATTAAAGCGGGAAGATATTGCAAATTGGGTCATTCTTGTCGGCTTTGTAGTCATTTTATTTCACGTAGCATTCCTAATCAATACATTGTTCGACAAGATTAAAAGTGTCTTTCTCTTCCAGTAAAGGAGGCGATTCGCATCGAAATTATTCAAATTGTCGGATTAGGCCTCGTTGCAACTTTTTTAGCGGCTATATTAAATCAACATAAGTCTAGCATTACATCATTATTTATTGTCTTTATTGGTAGTGTAATGTTTCTTCTATTGATCGATCAAATTCATTCTATCTTAAGAATGATTGAGCGAATTGCCAGTGAAGCAAAAGTGAGCAATGTCTATGTCGAAACATTATTAAAGATTATTGGCATTGCTTATATTGCTGAATTTGGGGCGCAAATTACAAAAGATGCAGGGCAAGGAGCAATCGCTTCTAAAATCGAATTAGCCGGGAAAATATTAATACTTGTTATGGCCATTCCGATTTTAACAGTTGTAATTGAAACCATTCTTGGCTTTTTACCTACGGGATAAGGGGGAGTAGATGTTGCGGAAGTTTGGAGCTAAGCTGCTGTTTGCTTGCTTCCTTTTCTTTTCTTTACCAATTGTCGTACAAGCTTCTCCTATAGAACAAAACGTCGTTGACCAGCAATTGGACAAACTTGGAATTGAGGATGTGAAGCAGTTTTGGGATGGACTGATTACTAAATATGACGGTTACTTACCAGAAAGCCAAAAGGGAAGTTTTATGGAATTTGTGAAAGGAGAAAAAGAATTTTCAATAAAGGAGTGGATGATAGGTTTACTCAAATATTTGTTCCATGAGCTTGTTGCAAATGGAAAGTTACTTGGGACTCTTATTATGCTCACAATCTTTAGTGCGCTATTACAATCTTTGCAATCCGCTTTTGCCAAAAGTAGCATTAGTAAAATTGCAGATGCTGTTGTATACATGGTGCTCATTATTTTTGCATTAAATAGTTTTTATGTAGTGATGACTTATGCAAGAGAAACGATTCAAACGATGGTAGATTTCATATTGGCATTGCTTCCAATCTTGTTGGCTTTAATAGCGACCGGAGGCGGCGTTGTATCCGTGTCATTCTTTCATCCTATTATCGTGTTCTTAATGAATACAAGCGGTTTACTTATGAATTATATCGTTCTTCCACTTTTGTTACTTGCAACAATTTTAAGTATCGTAAGTACGATGAGTGATCAATATAAAGTTATGAAGCTGTCTAAACTTTTTCAGAAAGTTAGCGTTGGGATTATCGGGATATTTTTAACCGTTTTTCTCGGCGTGTTATCTGTACAAGGAACAGCAACAGCAGTTGCTGACGGTATCGCTGTAAAAACAGCGAAGTTTGTCACGGGAAACTTTATACCAGTAGTAGGCAGAATGTTTACAGAAGCTGCAGATACTGTGATTAGTGCGTCTGGGCTACTTAAGAATACAGTAGGGATGATTGGACTTGTTATTTTATGTTTAATCGTAGCATTTCCAGCTATTCAAATCTTTTGTATCGCCTTTATTTATAAATTTGCAGCCGCTGTTTTACAGCCAGTTGGCGGGGGAGCGATTATTCAATGTTTGGATATTATAGGACGAAGCATTATTTATGTGTTTGCTTGTCTAGCAATCGTATCTTTTATGTTCTTCCTTAGCATTACGATTATAATCGCCGCAGGGAATATTACCCTCATGATGCGCTAGGAGGTGAGGAATATGCAATTTGTTACGGAATGGATTCGAAACATTATTGTATTCTTGCTTTTAGCGACGATGCTTCATTTGTTACTTCCTAATTCTAATTTACAGAAATATGTAAAATTTGTTGTAAGTCTACTATTAATCGTGTTGATTTTGACTCCGTTATTCAAACTATTACAAACAGATGTAAATGAGGTAATTGCTACCTTTAATCAAGAAAAATATGTAACAGATCATTCTATAAAAAATTCTATTGATACAAAGAAAAAAGAAATACAAGCCCTTACACGTGCATATAGTTTAGAAGAGATGGCTGTCAAAATGAAAAAAGAAATCGGTAAAGAGTTTGAGAAAAAGTATGGTATGACAGTATCTAATATAGAGGTAGTTGCGCTAGAAACAAAGGAAGAAGTAAGAGCAGCAAAAGATATTGAGTCTGTTATTGTAACATTGAAAGAAAGGGAACCGAAGCAAAATGATGCAATTGAAACTGTAAAACCAATTGAAATCAATACGAAAGAACCGAAGCAAACAACGGAAGAAATGAACGTAGAAATGAAGGAGTTCTTTTCAAGCAAATGGCAGCTAGAGGATAAACAAATCCAAGTTCAAATGGAAGGAGGGACAGGTAGAGTAAATGGACAATAACGATAAGGGTTCAAAGTTCTCATTTTTTCGCAACTTATTTAAGGGAGAGGAGAAAGAAGATAGGGAGAAGGGAAAAAAGGTAACACCAAAATTTTTGCTTGTCCTACTTATACTTGGAATCTTGCTTATGTTCTCTAGTAATTTCTTTCAACCGAAGAAAGAAGAGGTGCCAGTTTTTAAAGAACAGACAAGTCAAAAGACGGAAAAAGATATACCTACTTTTGGGCAAAAGAATAACGATAGTATGTCTATGGTAGAAAAATATGAAAAAGCATATGAACAAGAATTAAAGTCTTCGTTAGAAGATATTACAGGTGTGAAAGAAGTATCAATTGAAGTGAATCTTGACTCCTCTGAACAAAAAATACTCGAAAAAAATATTGTAAAACGATCTCAAACAACGGGAGAAACAGATAAAACGGGAGGGAAAAGGGAGGTGGAGGACGAGTCAACGGACGAGAAAACAGTGATTATCCGTGAAGGGGATAAAGAAACTCCTATTGTTTTGCGCACGGAAAAGCCGAAAGTACGCGGTGTTCTTGTCGTGGCAAAGGGAGTGGATAATATACAAATCAAATCAATGGTAAAAGAAGCAGTAACGCGCATGTTAGATGTTCCAGCACACCGCGTTGCTGTGTTACCGAAAAAAGGTTAAGGGGGAAGTGAAGTGTTGAAAAAACAAACAGTTTGGTTATTGACGATGTTAAGCCTAGTTGTTGTCTTATCTGTTTATTATGTAACAACACCAGAGAAAATGAATAATGTAACACCAACAGCAAGTGAAAAGATTGGACAAGAAAAGCAAAATGCTGAAAAAGAAGGAACGAAAGAAACGACAAATCAAGAATCTGAGAAAAAAGAAACTGCGGGTAAAGAAACAGAGAAAAAAGATAGTGGTAATAAAGAAACGAGTAAACAGGAAGGAAATGTAACTGTTGAATCGAATGATGAGAATTTTACAGCTCTTCGTATGCAAATGGAAGATCAGCGCAGTGCTGAGAAAGAAAAATTACAAAATGTAATGAATTCATCGAAATCTTCCGCAGAGGAAAAGAGTAAAGCGAAAGATAGTTTTGATGCAATTACTACAATGGAGACAAAGGAAAGCTTACTGGAAACGGTTATTAAATCGCAAGGTGGCTATAAAGATGCACTTGTAAGAGCAGATGGAACTGATATTAAAGTAACAGTTAAAGCAGCAAAGCATTCGCAAAAAGAAGCAAATAAAATTATTCAACTTGTACGAAGCGAAGCTGGAGCGAAGGATGTAGGTGTGAAGTTTGATCCTGTTAAGTAATCAAAGGTTGGTGGTAAGGCAGAGAGAAATGGAAAAAAGCTATCGCTTTCGATAGCTTTTTTCCATTTCATTCGCATGGTCTTCTTCAATCCGAAACGGAGGGATGCGTTGAGAGTGGAAAATAAAAGGTTCATGGTAATGATGGTTGCTTTCCCCAGATTTTATATGAACAAAAGTAACAATGACCCAAACGGTTACAGCTGGTAGAAATAGAATGAGCCAAATCATATTTCAGCACCTCGCTACACGATATTTTCGTTCCCTTTGAACATACTATTTTTATATGAAGGAAAAATAAACGGTTTGTAAACAAAAAAATAATATTTAGTAAAATATATTTTTGTACATTTAGAAATACGATTCATATAGGAAACATCATGTTATTGCATTCTTTTATGAAAAAGAAAACAGCCTTTTTTTTGAAGTGGTCTTGCCAATTTCATGTGAAACTTGGTATTATTACTAGGTGATAAAATATGTAATGAAATTATATTTTCACAGGAGTTTCGATTTATAGTAAAGAAATATAAGTTGGAATGTTGAAAATATTTATCGTAAGATGGAATTAGTCAATCTTTCTATTGGTACATTTTGAAAGAGAATGTTTCCAGTGGAATGCATCGTATTTTTACAGCAAAACGGTTCTTTTTTATAGGACGACTGTAAAAACGAGACAAACAAGAGTATGGGAGTGGGTTTTATATGTTTAAAATTCAGGAAGTTCGTGAATTAATTAAATTAATTGATAGCTCTAATATTGATGAATTTGAATACAAAAAAGATGGTACAACAATTAAAATGAAAAAACGCGGTCACGAAGTAGTGGTAGGACAAGCACCAGCAGTTATGCAAGCAGCGGCTCCAACTGTAGAAGTGGAAACAACAGCGGCAGCAGCGCAGGTGGAAGCTCCGAAGCAGGAAGAGAAGAAAGCTGTTACAGATGAGAATTTACATAAAATCACATCGCCGATGGTAGGAACATTCTATGCTTCTTCTTCACCTGATGCACCTCCATATGTAACGGTTGGAGATCGCGTATCAAAAGATTCTGTTGTATGTATTGTAGAGGCAATGAAGTTATTTAATGAGATTGAGGCAGATGTAGAAGGTGAAATTGTTGAAATTCTTGTTAATAACGGACAACTTGTTGAATATGGACAACCGCTATTTCTTGTAAAAGCGTAATAAGGGAGTCTTTGTGATGATAAAAAAAGTATTGATAGCCAATCGTGGGGAAATTGCAGTGCGCATTATTCGCGCATGTAAAGAAATGGATATTGAAACAGTTGCTATTTATTCAGAAGCAGATAAAGAATCACTTCATGTACAGATAGCTGATGAGGCATATTGTGTTGGACCAACGATGTCAAAAGAAAGTTATTTGAATTTGACAAATATTATTAGTGTTGCTAAGTTAACGGGATGTGATGCAATTCATCCGGGTTATGGATTTTTAGCTGAAAATGCTGATTTTGCTGAACTATGCCGTGAGTGTAATTTAATCTTTATTGGGCCGAGCCCAGAAGCGATTTCAAAGATGGGTACAAAAGACGTTGCTCGTGATACAATGAAAGAAGCAGGGGTTCCGATTGTACCGGGTTCACAAGGTATTATTAAAAACATAGAAGAAGCGATCGAACTTGCAAATGAAATTGGATATCCAGTCATTATTAAAGCGACAGCTGGTGGTGGAGGAAAAGGAATTCGTGTTGCTCGCCATGAAGAGGAGCTTGTGAAAGGAATTCAAATTACACAGCAAGAAGCTAGTACCGCTTTTGGAAACCCTGGTGTATACTTAGAAAAGTACGTTGAAGATTTCCGCCATGTTGAGATTCAAATAATGGCAGATGCACATGGCAATGCCATTCATTTAGGAGAACGTGATTGTACAATTCAGCGCCGTTTACAAAAGTTGTTAGAAGAAAGTCCTTCACCTGCTTTGGATGCTGAAATTCGTCAAAAAATGGGTGAAGCTGCAGTGAAAGCGGCAGTAGCAGTTGATTATACAGGTGCTGGTACGGTTGAGTTTATTTATGAATATAAAACGAAAAGCTTTTATTTTATGGAAATGAACACACGAATTCAAGTTGAACATCCTGTGACTGAAATGGTGACAGGAATGGATTTAATTAAAGAACAAATCCGTGTTGCTTCTGGAGAAAAGCTATCGTTACAGCAAGAAGAAGTACAATTTAATGGCTGGGCAATGGAATGTCGGATTAACGCGGAAAACCCTGCCAAAAAATTTATGCCATCCCCAGGTAAAGTTGAAATGTACTTACCGCCAGGTGGGCTTGGTATTCGCGTCGATTCAGCTGTTTATCCAGGTTATTCAATTCCACCTTACTATGATTCGATGATTGCAAAGCTAATCGTTCACGGAAAAACTCGTGAAGAAGCAATTGCAAAGATGAAGCGAGCGCTTAGTGAATTTGTCATTGAAGGCGTACATACAACAATCCCGTTCCATTTACAATTGCTAGATCATCCGGATTTTGTAAAAGGTGAATTTAATACAAAGTTTTTGGAAGAACATGAACTTGTGACGCAGTAATAAAGTGAAACTTTTATTGGTGGAACGTTTTTCTCCACTCATGTAGCTTTCACTAATTGGGCATCTATAGGAAGAGAATCTACTATTGATCTTCTTTCGTTCTAAGAACGTTGAAGAGGATTTTACTGCCTGTTGATGCGGGATATATTTAAAGGAGGTTTTTTTCATGGCTGAACATATGTTAGATATGGGTCAAGATACAACTCTTGGAAAAGTAGAGATTGCACCAGAAGTAATTGAAGTGATTGCAGGTATTGCAGCTGCTGAGGTAGATGGTGTGGCAGCAATGCGCGGAAATTTTGCTACAGATGTTGTGGAAAAATTAGGAAAGAAAAATCATGGTAAAGGTGTAAAGGTTGAATTAGTAAACGAAGATATCATTGTGGATGTTTATGTCATTATGTATTTCGGCGTTGCTATTCCGGTTGTTGCACAAAAGATTCAAGACAACATTCGTCAAGCGCTCTTTACAATGACTGGTCTTGAGCCAAAAGAAGTGAACGTTCACATCGTTGGCGTAACATTCGAAACACAACAAACAGAAATCGAGCCAGTGTAAGAATGAAAAGGTGCCTCATGAACTAGGCACCTTTTTTCTCGTTTCGTTTCTTCACCAATCAACTCCTCTAATTATTATATTATTTTTAAAAATATGAAATCTGAAAGAGAACAGCTATGTTTTTCCTAAAAACGTACATTATGATAAGATGTGGAACTTGAAGTTAATTTTTTTATTATTTTTCAGCTGTGTAACCCGTGTATGAAACGATAAATTGTGTTATTATCATTGTATTATAAGGTTGAAAAATCAATGAAAACTACAAAAGTAAGTAAATTGAGAACTTATAAATTATAATAATATAACAAATCATAAAGAAAGACTTGAAGTATAAAGGAGAGTTACAATGAAACGTAGGACGGCTAGAGAAAGAGCCATGCAAGCATTATATCAAATGGATATTACTGGAGAATTAGAACCGAAAGTAGCGGTAGAGAATACGCTAGATGAAGGGGAAGAAACAAATGAATTTTTAGATTCACTTGTTGGTGGCTTTGTAGAGCATAAAGAAACAATTGATGAGTTAATTCGTCAAAATTTAAAAAAATGGAAATTAGAACGCATTAGTATTGTTGATCGCAGTATTTTGCGCTTAGCTGTTTATGAAATGAAATACATGGAAGAAATTCCGCATAATGTAACAATCAATGAAGCGATTGAAATTGCGAAAACATTTGGGGATGAGGAATCTCGTCGTTTTATTAACGGCGTTTTATCTAATATAAAAGATACACTGTAATTTCTTTAAGGGGGAATCTTAAAATGGTAGCAGTAATTATCAAAGGAAATGAAGTTGCGGAGAAAAAACGAGCACAATTAAAAGAAGAAGTTGTGAAGTTAAAAGAGCAAGGGATTGTACCAGGATTAGCAGTTATTTTAGTTGGAGAAGACCCTGCCTCTCGTTCTTATGTAAAGGGAAAAGAAAAGGGCTGTGAACAAGTGGGGATTTATTCAGAGCTTATCGAATTTCCAGATACGATTACTGAAGAGCGTTTACTTGCTGAAATTGATCGTTTAAATGAGGATGATCGTATCAATGGAATATTAGTACAATTACCTTTACCGAAACATATTGAAGAGAAAGCTATCATTGAAAGAATTTCACCTAAGAAGGATGTAGATGGATTCCATCCCATTAGTATTGGGCGTATGATGACAGGACAAGATACATTTCTTCCATGTACGCCACATGGCATTTTAGAATTAGTAAAAGAAACGAATATTGATATTTCTGGAAAACACGTTGTTGTAATTGGAAGAAGTAACATCGTTGGAAAACCAGTAGGACAACTATTTTTAAATGAAAATGCGACTGTTACGTATTGTCATTCTAAAACGAAAAATATAAAAGAATTGTCAAAGTTAGCTGATATTTTAGTTGTAGCTGTAGGAAGACCAAAAATGGTAACGGCTGATTATATAAAAGAAGGAGCAGTTGTCATTGATGTTGGTGTGAATCGCTTAGAGACAGGGAAACTATGCGGTGATGTCGACTTTGAAAATGTACTAAATATTGCAGGCTACATTACACCGGTACCAAAAGGTGTTGGTCCGATGACAATTACGATGCTTCTTCATAATACAGTTGAATCTGCTAAACGTGCAGGTTTTATCTGCAAATAATTTGAAGCGGCTATGAGGAGAGAGAAATGGAAAAGCAATATTTAACCGTTACAGCATTAACACGCTATATGAAAACAAAAATAGAGTATGATCCGCATTTGCAGTCTGTTTGGTTAAAAGGAGAAATTTCAAACTTTAAATATCATAGCCGTGGCCATATGTATTTTACATTGAAAGATGAAAATGCAAGGATCGCAGCGGTTATGTTTGCGGGGCATAATCGTAATATAAAATTCAGACCAGAAGATGGAATGAAGGTGCTTGTAAAAGGGAAAATCTCTGTCTATGAAGCAAGTGGCTCCTATCAAATTTATGTTCATGATATGCAACCTGATGGTGTGGGGAATCTTCACTTAGCTTATGAACAATTAAAGGTTCGACTAGAGGAAGAAGGGTTATTTTCTCGAGTTTATAAGCAATCCATTCCTGCCTATGCAAAAACAATTGGTGTGATTACATCACCAACGGGGGCGGCTATTCGTGATATTATAACGACGATTAAACGTCGCTATCCAATTGGGAATGTGATTGTTTTTCCAGTACTTGTACAAGGGGAGTTTGCTGCTCCCTCTGTTGTACAAGCTATTCAAACAGCAAATGAGATGAATGATATAGATGTATTAATTGTTGGCCGCGGGGGCGGTTCTATCGAGGAGCTATGGGCTTTTAATGAGGAAATAGTCGCGCGAGCAATTTTTGCAAGTAAGATTCCAATTATCTCTGCTGTTGGACATGAAACGGATTTTACAATCGCTGATTTTGTTGCAGATTTACGTGCACCGACGCCGACAGCAGCTGCTGAATTAGCTGTGCCCAATATTCTTGAAATGCAAGAGAAAGTATTGCAAAGAACACTTCGTTTACAAAGAGCGATGCGAGAAATATTACATAAAAGGCAAGAGCAATTACAAGCACTGCAAAAGTCATATGCATTTCGTTATCCAAGACAAATATATGAACAAAAAGAAGAGCAGTTAGATCGAGCTCTTGAGCAACTTGTTTTAGCAAAAGAGCGCTATATGGAGAAAAAAGTGAATCAGTTAAAGCAGCTCTCATTTTACTTGGAGAAGCACCATCCTGCTCAAAGAATTTCACAAACAAAGATAGCGATTGAAACATTGCAAAAGCAATTACGACGAGAAATGCAAACGGTATTACAAACGAAAGAATTTGCATTTGTGAGAATAGCAAAGCAACTAGAAGCATTAAGTCCGCTTAAAGTCATGATGAGAGGATATGGACTTGTATATAGTGAGAAGAATCAAGTATTGAAAAGTGTAAAAGATGTTAGTGCTGGAGATGTAGTTTCCGTGCAATTACAAGATGGTATATTAGATTGTAATGTATCAAGCGTAAAGGAGCGTGAATCAAATGGAAAATAAGTTGAGCTTTGAAGAGGCGATTTCACAGCTTGAGCATCTCGTTTCCAAGCTTGAGCAAGGCGATGTTCCTTTAGAAGAAGCAATCTCATACTTTAAAGAAGGTATGGAATTGTCTAAGTTGTGTGATGAGAAATTAAAAGATGTACAAGAACAAATGGCAGTAATCCTTGGAGAAGATGGACAACTTGAGCCATTTACAGCTTTAGGAGATGAAGCATAGTGGCATATGGAGATTTCGATGCTTTTGTAATAGAAAGCAAAATGTTTATAGAAAAAGAACTTGCGCGTTATGCGAATGAATTGCAATGTCCAAACGTGCTTCGCGATGCGATGGCATATTCATTAGAAGCGGGTGGAAAACGTCTCCGCCCGTTACTTTTATTTGCAACTTTGCATGCGTTTGGGAAAGAACGAGAACTTGGAATAGGTGCAGCTTGTGCACTTGAAATGATTCATACATACTCTTTAATTCATGATGATTTACCATGTATGGATGATGATGACTTAAGACGCGGGAAGCCAACTAATCATAAAGTATTTGGAGAGGCGATGGCTGTTTTAGCAGGCGATGGCTTGCTCACCTATGCGTTTCAAGTAGTCTCAGCGTATAACCATGAAGGAATTTCTAGTGAAATAAAGTTAAGGCTAGCACTTGAGCTTGCTAAAGCCGCGGGGCCAGAAGGAATGGTGGCTGGACAAGTAGCGGATATGGAAGCGGAAGGAAAGCACCTTACACTGAATGAACTAGAGTATATCCATAAGCATAAAACAGGAAGATTATTAGAGTTTGCTGTACTTGCTGGCGCTATCATTGCCGGTGCAACAAAAGAAGAAGAGGAAAAGCTACTTGTCTTTGCAAAATATGTTGGCCTCGCCTTTCAAATTAGAGATGATATTTTAGATGTGGAAGGAACAGAAGAAGAAATTGGAAAGCCAATTGGTAGCGACGCTTCCAATGAAAAGAGTACATATACGACATTATTTGCGACAGACGAAGCAAAAAGCATATTAGAAGAAACGATTGCCAAAGCAAAAGATGCAATTATGTCCCTGCAATTACAAGATACATACTTGCTCTCTGTTTGTGATCTCATCGCAAAGCGTAACAACTAGTATAACAGCGTTTTCATTTGTTGAGTCATTCATCATTTTGTGGTATAAATGTAGAAAAAGGTTTTTCTTTTCTTTTTATTGGCAAAAATATACTTAGATTACATTGCCGTTGTCACGTTGTGTGAGCGGCTCTTTTTTTCATCATACAAAGAAGTGGGCGTATCCAAGTAAGAAAAGATAAGATAAAATGTAGTAGGAAAAGATAAGAACTTCTTGTATTGTGTAAAGTTTTTTTATAATATTTGACATGTTGACAGATTATGAAATGAAAGTGAGTGATCCATGTGGATCTAACGCAAATTCAAAACCCTAGTTTTTTGAAAGATATGTCTATCAGTGAACTAGAGGAATTGAGTGAGGATATTCGCAAGTTTTTAATTGAAGAGCTCTCTCAAACAGGTGGACATATTGCTCCTAACTTAGGTGTAGTAGAACTCACAATTGCTCTGCATACATTATTTGATAGTCCGAAAGATAAATTTTTATGGGATGTCGGACATCAATCTTATGTTCATAAAATTTTAACAGGGCGTGCAAAAGAGTTTCGTACATTAAGGCAGTATAAAGGATTGTGTGGTTTTCCAAAACGTTGTGAAAGTGAACATGATGTGTGGGAAACTGGTCATAGCTCAACATCATTATCTGCTGCGATGGGAATGGCTTTAGCGCGTGATTTAAAGAAAACAAATGAATATGTTATACCAATTATTGGAGATGGTGCTTTAACTGGAGGAATGGCTCTAGAAGCGCTGAATCATATCGGACACGAAAAGACAGATATGATTGTGATACTTAACGATAATGAAATGTCAATCGCACCGAATGTTGGAGCACTTCATAATGTACTTGGTCGCTTGCGTACAGCTGGCAAATATCAATGGGTAAAAGATGAACTAGAGTATATTCTTAAAAAGATTCCAGCAGTTGGTGGGAAAGTTGCAGCGACGGCGGAAAAGATTAAAGATAGCTTGAAATATTTATTAGTATCTGGTGTCTTTTTTGAGGAATTAGGTTTTACTTATTTAGGTCCAGTTGATGGACATGATTATGAAAAACTATTTGAAACGCTGCAATATGCGAAGAAAACAAAAGGCCCAGTACTTGTTCATGTGATTACAAAGAAAGGAAAAGGGTATAAACCTGCTGAAAGTGATGTAATCGGTACTTGGCATGGCACTGGCCCATATAAGATTGAATCGGGAGACTTTGTGAAACCGAAGGAAGTTGCTCCAGCATGGAGCAACGTTGTTAGTGAAACGGTTCGTAAACTGGCAAGAACGGATGAGCGTATCGTAGCGATTACGCCGGCGATGCCTGTTGGATCTAAACTTGAGAAGTTTCATCAAGAGTTTCCAAATCGTATGATTGATGTAGGAATTGCCGAGCAACATGCAACAACGATGGCAGCTGGAATGGCAACACAAGGAATGAAACCATTCTTAGCGATCTATTCGACGTTCTTACAAAGAGCATATGATCAAGTTGTTCATGATATATGCCGTCAAAATTTAAATGTTTTCATCGGTATTGATCGTTCTGGATTAGTTGGTGCAGATGGAGAAACGCATCAAGGAGTATTTGATATTGCGTTTTTACGCCACTTACCAAATATCGTCCTTATGATGCCGAAAGATGAGAATGAAGGACAACATTTAGTATATACAGCAATGCAATATGAAGATGGACCGATTGCACTTCGATATCCACGTGGAAATGGACTTGGTGTTCCAATGGATGATGAATTAAAGGTGATTCCAATTGGCACATGGGAAACATTAAGAGAAGGTACGCAAGCAGCCATTGTAACATTTGGGACAACAATTCCAATGGCTATGGAAGCAGCAGAGCGTCTTGAAAAAGCTGGTGTTTCTGTAAAGGTGGTAAATGCTCGTTTTATTAAGCCAATGGATGAAGCATATTTGCATGATCTTTTAGGAAAGAATATACCGATTTTAACAATTGAAGAAGCTTGTTTAATCGGCGGGTTTGGATCAGGAGTCATGGAGTTTGCTGCTGAACATGGATATCATAGTGCATTGATTGAACGAATGGGAATTCCAGATCATTTTATCGAGCATGGTAGCGTTACGAAATTATTAGAAGAAATTGGTTTAACAACAGATGCGGTTGTAGATCGCATTCATACAATGATTCCATCAAAACAAAAAAGGGCGTAACAAATGAGTGTAAAAAAAGAAAGAGTAGATGTATTAGTAGTAGAACGCGGGCTGATTGAAACGCGTGAAAAAGCAAAGCGCGCCATTATGGCTGGGCTTGTATATGCGAATGAGATGAGGCTCGATAAGCCGGGGGAAAAAATTCCTGAGGACACACCCATTACAATAAAGGGACAAGTTATGCCTTATGTAAGCCGCGGTGGTTATAAATTAGAAAAGGCATTACAAGTATTTCAACTTGATTTGCAAGATAAAATTATGATTGATATTGGTTCATCAACTGGTGGTTTTACAGATTGTGCGCTACAAAATGGAGTAAAGTTATCTTATGCTTTGGATGTAGGATACAATCAATTGGCGTGGAAACTTCGTCAAGATGAACGTGTTGTTGTGATGGAACGAACGAACTTCCGTTATGTCACACCAGCTGACTTAGCGCGTGGATTACCTCAGTTTGCAAGCATCGACGTTTCGTTCATATCATTAAAGCTTATTTTGCCGGTTTTAAAAACAATGCTTATGCCAAATGGTGATGTAGCTGCATTAATTAAACCGCAATTTGAAGCTGGGCGAGAACAAGTTGGAAAAAAAGGTATCGTTCGTGACAAAAAAGTACATGAAGCTGTTGTTGAAATGATTGTCGACTTTGCGTTACAAGAAGGATACGATGTACAAGGCTTGACGTTCTCACCTATTACAGGTGGAGATGGAAATATCGAATTTTTAATCCATTTAAAATGGTATGGTGAGCGCGAGACTGGCGAAAACCATTCTCCAATTTCCATCGAGCAAGTTGTTACAGAAGCGCATGAAGTGTTAAAACAAAAGGGAAAAGGGGAATAACGTATGTTGTTCCTCTTTTTGTTGGAATTGTATAATGATTGTAAAAACAATTGTGTACAATAAAACGATTATACGTTAACATAAATAAGTGAAGTATATCAACGTTTAAACTATGGTAAGAGATAGTGTGAGGTGCAAATGTATGAATAAGGGTCAGCGCCATATTAAAATTAGAGAAATTATCGCGAACAAAGAAATTGAAACACAAGATGAACTAGTTGACATTTTACGTAACGAAGGCTTTAATGTAACGCAAGCAACTGTATCACGTGATATTAAAGAGCTGCACTTAGTAAAAGTGCCATTACATGATGGCCGCTATAAATATAGCTTACCAGCAGATCAACGCTTTAATCCGTTACAAAAATTAAAACGAAATCTAGTTGATTCGTTTGTGAAATTAGACACAGCAGGGCATATGCTTGTGTTAAAAACATTACCTGGTAATGCTCACGCGCTAGGAGCGCTTATTGATCATTTAGAGTGGGACGAGATTATCGGCACCATTTGTGGTGATGATACTTGCTTAATTATTTGTCGTACGCCTGAAGATACTGGTAATGTATCGGATCGTTTCTTAAATATGCTGTAACAAAAAAGAATCTTGTTTACTTTCTTACTAAAATGAGAAAGTAAACAAGATATTTTTTATTGCGAAAAATAGGATTTTTATAATGGTATACATAAAGAGGCGGATTGACCCATAAAACAAATGTTTGGTACAATGAAGCATGTTAGAGAATACATGATAGATGTGATATATAGAGGATAACGATTTAAATAATATGTAATGAAAGCTCTTAATAGGGCATTAGTTTATAACGAGGTGAATGAAGCATTGTTATCGGAATTATCGATTAGAAACTTTGCTATTATTGAGTCATTAAATATTTCTTTTCAAAAAGGCTTAACTGTATTAAGTGGTGAAACAGGAGCGGGAAAATCAATTATTATTGATGCAATTAGCTTACTTGTTGGTGGTCGTGGCTCAGCGGAATTTGTTCGATATGGAACAGAGAAAGCAGAAATTGAAGGATTGTTTTATATAGAGGACGATAAACACCCGTGCATTGCGAAGGCAGAAGAGCTAGATATTGAAATTGAAGATGGCATGATTATTTTAAAACGTGACATAGCTGCGAATGGAAAAAGTGTATGTCGCATCAATGGTAAGCTTGTTACATTAAGTATATTGAAAGAAATTGGGAAAACACTTGTTGATATTCACGGACAACATGAGACACAAGATTTAATGAATGAAGAACGGCATCTCTTCATGCTTGATCATTTTGATGGGGATCGAATTGTAAAACAATTAGAAAAATATCAAGAAGTATATGTAAAATATGAACAATTGAAGAAACAGTTAAAAGCTTTAACAGAAAATGAACAACAGATGGCTCACCGCTTGGATTTAATTCAATTTCAATGTGAAGAAATTCGTAAAGCGGATTTAAAGGTAGATGAAGAAGAGGAATTAACAGAGGAGCGCTTGAAAATCTCTAATTTTGAGAAGATTTATAAAGCGCTAGGTGATGCTTATCGTTCATTAAGTACAGATGGACAAGGTCTTGATCATGTGCGAAATGCAATGGGGCAAATGGAGAGTATTGCACATTTAGATGAATCGTATCAAGAAAACCATGATTCGATAGCAAATAGTTATTATTTGCTGGAAGAAGTAGCCTATCAGCTAAGAGAAAAATTAGATATGATGGAATATGATCCAAATCGTTTAGATGAAATTGAAAATCGTTTAAATGAAATTCGTATGCTAAAGAGAAAGTATGGAAATACTGTAGAAGAGATTTTAGCGTATGCAGATAAAATAGAGCAAGAAATATTTACGATTGAAAATAAAGATGTGCATATTGAAAAGGCTAAAAAAGAGTTAAAAGAATTGGAAAGTGTAATCTTAAAAGAAGCGACAGTGTTAAGTGATATGCGCCATGAGCTTGCAGAGCGCTTAACAAGTGCCATTCACCAAGAATTGAAAGAACTATATATGGAAAAAACAAAATTTGAAGTGAGAATAACAAAAAAAGAAGGAAATGTAGAAGATCCACTCGTTGAAGGAATACCTGTCAAATTAACAGTGGATGGATATGACCAAGTGGAGTTCTATATTTCCACAAATCCAGGTGAACCGTTGAAACAGCTTTCAAAAGTTGCTTCTGGAGGAGAGTTATCTCGTATCATTTTAGCTTTAAAGAGTATTTTTTCGAAACATCATGGTGTCGCATCTGTCATTTTTGATGAAGTGGATACAGGTGTAAGCGGCCGAGTTGCACAAGCGATTGCTGAGAAAATTTACAGGGTATCAGTAAATTCACAAGTACTTTGCATTACTCATTTACCTCAAGTAGCTTCAATGGCGGACTCGCATTTATTTATCCGAAAACAAGTGGCGAATAATCGGACAATTACATCTGTCACAATACTAAGTCCAGAGGATAAAGTAACAGAAATTGCTCGCATGATTTCTGGTGTGGAAATTACGGATTTAACTACGGAACATGCGAAAGAGTTACTTACACAAGCAAATCATTTTAAGCAAGCAGCAGAGGCTATCCAATAATGGATAGCTTTTTTGCTCAAATCATGATTTCTTAATTCTTCCGGTTATAAACAGGGCGTTGCAAGGAGAGATTAAAAGATGAGGCCGAAGAGGCTGAATGTGGGGTAGGAGCGAGGAGAGTGAATAAATTGAAATTAGAACACTTCCGGAAAATAATAGGGATTTGTCTCCTTGTTTCGTTAGTTTTTATTGTCTGTTTTAAACCATTACGTACATTTATTTCATTTCCAAAACAACTTGTTATTTTTGAAGGGGAACAATCAGAAATAGAATCACTGCCTGCTTTTCAAGCTTCATCTACCAATCATAACGTGTTTACCGTAAGTCCCAAACAAAAAGCACCGGGGATTATGGTGAATTCTCATCGAAATGGTGAAGCGGATATGGTGTTTCAATTGGCTGGTCTCCCTGTGAAGAAAGTAAATGTAAAAGTGTTAAAAGATTTTAAAGTCATTCCAGGTGGACAATCTATCGGTGTGAAGTTGAATACGAAAGGCGTTCTTGTTGTTGGACATCATTTAATTCAAACGGAAAAAGGGAAAGTATCACCAGGTGAACTAGCAGGTGTACAAATTGGTGATATGATTACTGCAATTAATGGAAAAACAATCGAAAGAATGAGCGATGTAGCACCATTTATTCATAGTAGTGGTGAAACAGGTGAACCGCTCCATCTTGTGTTATTGAGAGATGGGAAGTATATTCGCACAAAGTTAACGCCACAAAAAGATAGTGGGGAATCATCTTATCGCATTGGTCTATATATTCGCGATTCGGCAGCTGGTATTGGCACGATGACATTTATCCATCCAAATTCCATGAAATATGGAGCGCTTGGTCATGTTATTTCTGACAATGATACAAAAAAACCGATTCAAGTGGAAGATGGACAAATTATGCGTTCGACAGTCACTTCGATTGAAAGAGGGAGCCATGGAAATCCCGGAGAAAAGTTAGCGAAATTCTCACCAGATCGTGAAGTGATTGGGAATATTACAATAAATAGTCCATTTGGGATTTTTGGTAAGTTAAATACGAATGTGAAAAATGGGATAATGGATAAGGCGATGCCAATCGCATTATCTCATCAAGTAAAAGAAGGTCCAGCAAAAATATTAACAGTAATTGATAACGATAAAGTAGAATCATTTGATGTGAACATAGTAAGTGCAGTACCGCAAAAATTTCCAGCTACAAAAGGAATGGTTATAAAGGTTACTGATAAGCGTTTATTAGAAAAAACAGGTGGTATTGTACAAGGAATGAGCGGAAGCCCAATTGTTCAAAATGGAAAAGTGATTGGTGCAGTTACACATGTATTCGTAAATGATCCAACTTCCGGATATGGTGTGCATATTGAGTGGATGTTACATGAAGCAGGAATAAATATTTATGAACAAGAGAAAAAAGCAAGCTGATGTGTATCGGCTTGCTTTTTTATTGAGAAATTCGTTGAAATTTTGGAAAAGCTCCGCAAGAGCTGTTTTTTGTTGTAAAATAAAAGAAAAGAGTGGACATTTTGTTGTAATTCTATGATGGAATGTGATGCGAAAAAAAAGAAATGAACGATAAACATATTTTTTTGTGATTTTATCGGAATTTAGAAACTTTAAAAGGGAAATTTCACACAATTGTCGAACAATTCATGTAGCCTAGAAGCTTACACATGTCGGAAAATTCGATTCGATTCGGTAAGGGAGGAAAAGCTGTGGAGAAAATCAAAGTATGTCTTGTGGATGATAATAAAGAATTGGTATCAATGCTAGAAAGTTATGTTGCTGCCCAAGATGATATGGAAGTAATCGGAACGGCTTATAATGGTCAAGAATGTTTAAATTTATTAAAAGAGAAACAACCTGATGTACTCGTTTTAGACATTATTATGCCACATTTAGATGGCCTAGCAGTACTGGAGAAAATGCGACATATTGAACGATTAAAACAACCGAATGTTATTATGTTAACAGCATTTGGGCAAGAAGATGTGACAAAAAAAGCAGTTGATCTAGGAGCTTCTTATTTCATATTAAAACCATTTGATATGGAGAATTTAACGAGCCATATTCGTCAAGTAAGTGGTAAAACAAACGCTGCGATAAAACGTCCACTACCAACTTTCCGATCGGCAACAACAGCAGATGGAAAACCGAAAAATTTAGATGCGAGTATTACGAGCATTATTCACGAAATTGGTGTGCCAGCTCATATTAAAGGATATATGTATTTACGCGAAGCAATTTCTATGGTATACAATGATATTGAGTTGTTAGGATCTATTACGAAAGTATTATATCCAGATATCGCTAAGAAATATAATACAACAGCAAGCCGTGTGGAACGTGCAATTCGACATGCGATTGAAGTAGCATGGAGCCGTGGAAATATTGATTCTATCTCATCTTTATTCGGGTATACCGTATCCATGTCAAAAGCAAAACCGACGAATTCCGAGTTTATCGCAATGGTTGCGGATAAATTGAGGCTTGAACATAAGGCATCATAAAGGTTGTTTTGGCGCGGGTTTGAGCGGATTTTAACGTTAAAGATCGTTGAGCAATAAATATCTTTTCTGACCGATAAATAACACGGTCAAAAAGGCGATAAACGCCGTTCTTTTGGTGGTTATTAAAACTATCGAGAGGGCGGTGTTTTTTATTGTCTGATTTCGAATTTCAAATATGGGAGCTATGATTGGTATTTTTGTTGCTATGAAACAAAAATTAGAAGAAAAACTCGAGCACTTATATGAATTTAATACTACTTCAAGTAGCAATTATGACACAGCAATTCAATTAGCCGCTAGTATTGCGACGGGTTTAGCTGAAGTCCAAAGTGGGAAAGGTTTTAGCCCTGCAAGTGGTACATTTAGTATACAAGGATTGAATATGGAGTGGACAACTTCAATTCAAGCAATTACAGAAGAGAGGGCACGACAAGCTGCCACTTCAATTGAAGAAGGTGAAATGTGTGATAAGCTACCTGAAAAATCTACTGGTGAAAAAATTTGGGACGGTATTGTAGATGGTACGGGACAAGCAGTTAGCGATACAATAGACGGAATAAAAGCTTTAGGAGATTGGGAAACGTGGGAAAACATGGGGAACGCTGCTTTGCACCCTATTGATACCCTTAGTACCATGTATAATGCATTATCGGATTCATTTATTAATGATGTAATCAATGGGGATGCAGAAAGTCGGGCAAAGTGGGGAAGTTATGCTTTAACACAAGTAGGGCTAGGTCTCATTGGTGATAAAGGATTAAGTAAAGTTTCAACAGTGGCAAGAGGTGCGAAGTTTGCAAAAGTAACTGAAATTACTGCACCACGTTTACAACCTGCTTTTGCAGGTGGTCTTACTAGTGGGATTATGACTAGTATGTTACCGCCAACAGGAAACTGGGGGAATTATCTAAGTGGTTATCTTATGTTTGCTAGACCATCTTGGAGACAGTCTGAACTTGATGCCTTGAAAGATTACAAAGGATTTAGGGAACAAGTCATTTTCAAAGATGGTGAAGAATTAAAGAAAAAAACAAAAGGTTCTTCTATTCCTGATTTATATAGTGAAGGCGTTAAACATGCAGTTGAAGTAAAAAACTATGACGTGTCTACGCCAGCAAAGAGAACTAGATTAGCTTATGTTATAGGAAAGCAAGTAGAGGCAAGATTGAAGAATCTACCTGAAGGAACGAAACAAACAGTTCGTGTTGATATTAGGGGACAGGAAGTAAGTCCTGATGAAATTATTGAACTAGTGCAGAAAATCAAGACAAAAACAAATGATAACGTTACTATTGAAATTAAAGATTAGTATATTGGAGTGATAATATGTCAAACGTAGGATTTGGAATAGATTTTATGTTTTATGAAGTAGGGCATCCTGACTTTTTGCATAGCTTCTTTTCAACAATGTCATATCATACAGAACCTGAAGGTTGGGGAACTAAATACCCTTTACTTATGAAGAATTTGTATTTTGATAAGTTAAATTGGGAAGACGTAGAAGAAGCGAGAAAGAATTTAAAAGAAATTCAAAGCATATTACAAAAGAAGAAACCCGAAGAAATTATTTGGGATATTGAAGATATAACCAAAAGACCGCCGTGGGAAGGAAAAGCATTACCATCACAAGTTGTTGACCTTGTTACGTATTTTGCTAGAGAAGATGGAAAGACATTTTCTGATTTATTATTTAAAGCATTTGATTTCTCAGAAACCTTAAAACATGAAATTGTAATAAGAAAAAGTCTAGCTGATACAACATTTTAACTTTTGCTGTAAGTATTTTCTTAATCCGAAATATTCTTCAATCCCCAACCATTGTACTTTAGGAACACGAAGAAAAAGAATTGGAAAAAGCTATTTATCCCGTTTGTTCATCATTTACAGAATTGCTTAATAGCCTACGTGATTTTGAAGACGAGGACGAATAATTAATTAAGAGTAACAAAGTGGTACAATTAAATTTAGATAAGCAATAGATTGTACACTTCTAACCAATAAATAGAAGCATATAATGATAGTTATGAAATACAAAACGTCTTGATATAGCGATGGTTATACAGTATCCATGTCAAAAGCAAAACCGACGAATTCCGAGTTTATCGCAATGGTTGCGGATAAATTGAGGCTTGAACATAAGGCATCATAAAGGTTGTTTTGGCGCGGGTTTGAGCGGATTTTAACGTTAAAGATCGTTGAGCAATAAATATCTTTTCTGACCGATAAATAACACGGTCAAAAAGGCGATAAACGCCGTTCTTTTGGTAGTTATTAAAACTATCGAGAGGGCGGTGTTTTTTATTGTCTGATTTCGAATTTCAAATCGAAAATTTTATGTTGTATTGTACGTTGAAGAATCTTTCAGCCAAGACTTTGAAAAGTTACGAACAACAACTTAAGTTATTTTCAGTATACATATTGAAGAAGGTAAAATGTGTGGTAAGCTACCTGAAAAATCTACTGGTGAAAAAATTTGGGACGGTATTGTAGATGGTACGGGACAAGCAGTTAGCGATACAATAGACGGAATAAAAGCTTTAGGAGATTGGGAAACGTGGGAAAACATGGGGAACGCTGCTTTGCACCCTATTGATACCCTTAGTACCATAATGCATTGTCAGATTCATTTATTAATGATGTAATCAATGGGGATGCAGAAAGTCGGGCAAAGTGGGGAAGTTATGCTTTAACACAAGTAGGATTAGGACTTATTGGTGATAAAGGATTGAGTAAAGTATCGAAGGTAGCAACTACTGCAAATCTAGCAAAAGGTATGTCCAAATTAACTAATTCTGCTACATATAGAAACACACTAAACGCATTAAATAATTTTAATTTAAACATTGGAAACCGTTTTGCTTATGCTGGTTTTGGGGGAAGTTCTTTAAAATCTAGCTTTATTGATACTTATCAAACAGCTAAGGATAAGCTATCACCTTATCAATATACTAAAAGGACTACGGATGGTGACATTTTTGTTGGTAAATTATATGGAGAAGATGTAATTCTTAAAGATGTTAAAGTTGATGAAATTACTTATTCTAAGAGAACACGAGAAGAAGCTGAACAACTTCGGAAGGAATTTGATAGAAGTGTCAGAAAAGATTTTCTTAAATCTATAGTTAATGACCCTGTTAAGCTTATTGAACTCAAGAATGCTGGTATATCAGATGGGGATATAGAATTGATGAAAAGAGGAAAGCCTCCGATAGGGTGGCAAGTACATCATAATCTTCCTTTAGATGATGGAGGGACAAATGCATTTGAAAATTTAACTTTAATACAAAATCTCCCATATCATAAAGCTATAACTAATACACAACGTACATTAACTAAAGGCTTACAACCTGGAGATAGTGTAGACATAAGCTGGCCTATACCGAAATATAATATCTATCCTAAAGGGGAATAAATTTAGAAAGAGGTTTTTATATGTGGAAAAATATGATTTTGGAAATTGGAGATATACTGAAAAGTGTTAATTATAAGCTGAATACACCCGCAACGGATACTGAAGTTCAGAGATTAAGAGAACATGCAAAAGAGAAATTTAATGTTGATTTACCGAGTGAATACGAAGAATTTCTTAAAACCGTAAATGGTTTAGACTTTGATGGATTGGTACTTTACGGAGTCGATTCTCCTTTATTAGAAACAGAAAAAGATGAACAAATTTGCGGCTTTATAGACACGAATGAGATTTGGTATGAAAATGAATTTCAAAAAGAGTATCTTTTCTTTGGGGATTCAAATATTGCGTGGTTTTGCAAAAACTTATCAGACGGTACTTATCTAGAACTTGATAAACCATCAGGTACGGTAATGAATGTATATAATGATTTTAATACAATGCTTGAGGAAGCGTTAAAAATAACCCTTCTTTAATAGGAGGACTATATTATGAATAATGTTACTTAGATTGGAATAAATAAAAAAGAAATTACAGATGAACATATTCAACAAGTATAATAATATTTGGGTGTTAAATTTCCTATTAATTTTATTGAATGGATGAAAAAATATGACGGTGGTTATCCACGTCCTAAAATATTTGATATACCTAATCAAGATGAAAATGTGTTTAGTAAACTTTAACTTTTAATTTAGAGAGTAGAAATTCCATTATTCAAGTATATGAAGGTATAAAAGACAGATTAGTAGATAAAGTATATCCTTTTGGTAAAGATTCATTTGGAAATCACTTATGCTTTGATTACCGAAATAATCTTGAAGCCCCGACGGTTGTATTTTGGGAACATGAGGGAGAAGAGATGGAAAAAGCTATTTTACCTGTTTGTTCATCTTTTACAGAATTGCTTAATAGCTTACGTGATTTTGAAGACGAGGACGAATCATGAATCATGAATTATGAGTAACAAAAGTAAGACTTATGCGTAATTTGCATAAGTCGTTTTAATATATTAGCCAACAGTTAAGAGGAAGTTGGATTCATCCTATTTTAATGCTTCTTTTTCAAATGATTTTTGTTGAGCCTGATGGTATAGATAGAAGTATTTCCATTACAGTTCTCGTGATATAATGATGAAAGGTATTCGAAAGGGAGCGAAAGAAGGGTAGTAAAAAGTCCTGCAAATACAGGACTATATTATTTTTCATCGTTATTTTGTTTTTCTAATTCAACTAGTTTTTGAATTAAAATATGCTGCGGCATATGCATAAGTTGTTCAAGTGGAACACCTAACGCTTTTGATAGACGAATTGCAGTATCCGGAGAAATTTGTAATGGTCTCATAGAAGTACCTCCTTTTTCGTATAGTATAGCATAGATTGGAGGAGTAAAGATGACTCTTATATTTGCGCATCGCGGTGCAGCGGGTACGTACCCAGAGAACACAATGATTTCATTTGAAGCTGCGGAATCTTTTGGAGCAAATGGGATTGAATTAGATGTTCAACTCACGAAAGATGGAAAAGTTGTTGTCATTCATGATGAAACGGTTAATCGGACAACGAATGGAAAAGGAGCAGTGAGAAATTACTTATATGAAGATTTAAGAAAGCTAGATGCAAGTTATAAGTTTAATGAAAAAGTAAGCTTTTGTCCGATCCCTTTATTAGAGGAAGTATTAGATTGGATGAAATCCAATTCATTGCTCCTGAATATTGAACTTAAAAATAACAAAGTTCCTTATAGAGGACTGGAAGAGGAAGTCATTACACTTGTGAGAAAGTATAGTTTTGAGGAACGGGTTATTTTGTCATCATTTAATCATTACAGCATGAAACATTGTCATATGATGGCACCAGATATTCAAACAGCGATTTTATATCGAGAAGGATTACATAGTCCTTGGGCATATGCGCAAAAGATGGGAGCAACTGCAATTCATCCAAATTATCGCTATCTTCAAGATGCAATTGCGGAGTTAACAATGGAGAGTGGAGTAGAGGTTCGTCCGTATACAATTAATGATGAGACAGTGATCCGTAAATATTTTGATATGAATATTTCCGCGATTATTACAGACTATCCGGAAACGGCTAGAGCGCTGTTGCAAGATAAAAAATGAGACCTTTCGTGAGAAGGGTCTTCATTTTTATCCCGCTATTTTAGGGCAAATCGATTGGTAAGGGCTCATCATCAGTGGAGGATAAAGAAAACTGCCGCTAATTAAAGTTTCATTTTATCTTATTATTTTACTCGTATCATGTAAAGGGTTGCTTTATCTTCTGAAGCGGGCCTGTACTTTGTTTCGTTTTCGATCACGGTGCAAAATGAAGCCGCCAAAAAGATAAAAACCGACAGCGAAACAACATGCGCCAATTAAAAATTGTAGCCATAATACAGAGAAGGGGGAAAGCAGGATGCCGAATACAGTATCTCTCATTAATTTAATCCCTAACATGGCTAATGAAATCGGAATAAGTGCTAGGAGAAGGGCAAAGTAACGTTGCATAAAAAATCTCCTTTTCAGATAATTTTGTATATATTAAATGATGAAATATAAAATGGGTGTTTGTCAAGAGAAAGAAGAGCGAGTAAGATAAAGGTGTGAAAAAGCTTGCAGAGGTACTTCGAAAGGAAGTGTAATGTATGAAACAAAAAGTTCTCATTATCGGAGCAGGTGAAGGTGGAAGTACAATATTAAGTTTGTTACAACGCTCAAATATATTTGAAATGATTGGAATTATTGATATAAATCCAAATGCGAAGGGATTGCAACTTGCAAAAGAGCAATCTATTCCAACCGGAGACCATATAGAGCCGTTTTTAAAAAAACATATTGACGTCATTTTTGATATGACGGGGGATGATTATTTACATAAAGTTCTTTTAGCGAAAAAGCATGAACATACATTACTAATACCGGGAGATATTGCTAAGATTGTTACGAAACTCGCGCATGAGAAAGAAGATTTAATTGAGAAATTAAAAGCTCAAACGCAGCAGAAAGATTTGATTTTAAATTCTACACATGATGGTATGATCGTTGTGAATAAAGAAGGGATTATAAAGTTATTTAATAAAAGTGCAGCGCGAATGACAGGTTATACAACAAGTGAAGCTACTGGGAAATATATTTTAGAAGTAATTCCGACAAGTAAATTACTTCGAATTTTACGGACAAAACAAATCGAAGTAAATCAGGAACTTACATTGGATAATGGAAAAAAGATTATTACGACACGCATTCCGATTTTGAAAGAGGATGGAGAAGTTCAAGGGGCATTTGCAGTTTTTAAAGATATTACTGAAGTTGTAAACTTGGCAGAGGAAGTTACGGATTTAAAAGAAATACAAACGTTACTAGAAGCAATTATTTATTCATCTGAAGAAGCAATTTCTGTTGTAGATGAGAAAGGGAGAGGGATTGTCATAAATCCTGCCTATACAAAATTAACAGGTCTGACAGAGGAAGATATAATTGGAAAACCTGCAACGACTGACATTGTAGAGGGGGAGAGTATGCATATGAAGGTACTTCGTACGCGTAGGGCTGTGCGAGGAATTCATATGAAAATTGGACAAAAAAAGCGGGATGTAATTGTAAATGTTGCCCCGGTTATTGTTGATGGCATATTAAAAGGTAGTGTAGGGGTGATTCGTGACGTCTCGGAAATACAAAAATTAACAAATGAATTACATCGAGCGAGACAAATTATTCGAACACTAGAAGCAAAATATTCTTTTGATGATATTGTTGGAACTTCGGATGAAATGATGGCGGCGATAGAGCAAGCGAAACTTGGGGCAAATACGCCAGCGACAGTATTGCTTCGAGGAGAATCAGGAACAGGGAAAGAATTATTTGCGCATGCGATTCATAATGGCAGTAATCGAAAATACAATAAATTTGTTCGTGTAAACTGCGCTGCAATTTCAGAAAATCTGTTAGAAAGCGAATTGTTTGGCTATGAAGAAGGAGCATTTTCTGGGGCAAAAAGAGGCGGGAAACGAGGACTCTTTGAAGAAGCGAACAATGGAAGTATATTTTTAGATGAGATTGGAGAATTATCTGCTAATACACAAGCGAAGTTACTTCGAGTGCTACAAGAAAAAGAAATTGTAAAAGTTGGAGGAACGAAAGCAATTCCAATTAATGTAAGGGTGATTGCTGCAACTCATGTAAATTTAGAAAAAGCGATTTTGGAAGGAGAATTTCGAGAAGATTTATATTATCGTTTAAATAAAATTCCCATTCAAATTCCTTCTCTTCGCCAACGGAAAGAGGATATTCCTTTTATCGCAGAAAGATTAATTCAAAAGATTAATCAAGATTATGGGCGTAATGTGGAGGGGTTAACAAAAGCAGCAATTGAGTATTTACAATCGTATGATTGGCCTGGGAATGTGCGAGAACTGGAAAATATTTTAGGACGAGCGATTATTTTTATGAGTTACAACGAAGTTTATATTGATGTACATCATTTACCTTCTTTACATAAAGATGAACAAGTGGAATTGAAGGCGAATCGTTTATTACCAGAATTAGAAGAAAAGCCCCTTGAACATTTAGTTACAGAGTTTGAGGGGAATATTATCCGGGAATATTTAGATAAATTTAATGGCAATAAGACAAAAACGGCAAAAGCTTTAGGGATTTCAGTACGAAACTTATATTATAAGTTAGAAAAATATGAGTCTGCAAAAAATAGCATGCAATAAATTGCGTACCATGCAATTTATTGCATGGTGTATAAAAAACGACAATTTAGGACAGAATATTCTGTTATTTTTTAGAATGTTGATTTTACTATGTTTTGTATGCGTTTTCATTATTGGTAAGACCACTTTGAAAAGTTGGCACGGTATTTGCTTTATACATAGATGAGGGACGACGGAAAGGGTTGATTACAAAATATGAAGTTAAAACACTTAGTTGATCGAGTAGCAGAACAGCCAAAGAAAACGGTGGCTGTAGCAGTAGCTGAAGATCATGAAGTAATTGAAGCGGTAGCAAAGGCAATTCAATTACAGTTAGCTCAATTTCGTCTATATGGAAATCAAGAAAAAATTTTGAGTATGCTACAAGAATATCATTTACAATCATCTGAAGACATTGAGGTGATTGCAGCACTTTCTAGTGCTGAAGCTGCAGAACTTTCTGTTAAAGCTGTAAGAAATGGTGAAGCAGATGTACTTATGAAAGGGAACATTCCTACAGCAAATATATTAAAGGCAGTATTAAATAAAGAGTGGGGGCTTCGTAAAGGCGGCGTTCTTTCACATGTTGCAGTTTTTGAGGTTCCGAATTATGATCGCTTTATTTTTGTTACGGATGCAGCGATGAATATTGCACCTGATGTAACACAAAAAGCAGCTATTATACAAAATACTGTGGAAGTTGCCCGGGCAATAGGGAATGATTTGCCGAAAGTAGCTCCAATTGCAGCTGTGGAAGTGATTAATCCAGCAATGCAAGCGACAATTGATGCAGCGATGTTAACACAAATGAATCGCCGTGGACAAATTAAAGATTGTATTGTGGATGGACCACTCGCTTTAGATAATGCGATATCTCAAATTGCAGCAGAACATAAAGGTATAGCAAGTGATGTAGCAGGTAAGGCAGACATTTTACTCGTCCCAACAATTGAAGCTGGAAATGTGCTATATAAATCACTCGTTTATTTTGCAAAGGCAAATGTAGGAGCGATGATTGCGGGCGCAAAAGCACCGATTATATTAACATCACGTGCTGATTCAGCAGAAACAAAAGTATATTCGTTAGCTTTGGCAGTTGCCACTGCTTCTAAATAAACCAATAAGGGTAAAACAATTAGGGGGAAATGACAATGGCATTAGAAATATTCGAATACTTAGAAAAATATGATTATGAGCAAGTAGTATTTTGTCAAGATAAAGAATCTGGATTAAAAGCAATTATTGCAATTCATGATACAACACTTGGACCAGCTCTTGGTGGAACAAGAATGTGGACATATGATTCTGAAGAAGCGGCGATTGAAGATGCACTGCGTCTTGCAAAAGGGATGACCTATAAAAATGCAGCAGCTGGTTTAAACCTTGGTGGTGCAAAAACAGTTATTATCGGTGACCCAAGAAAAGATAAAAGCGAAGCGATGTTCCGAGCGCTTGGACGTTACATTCAAGGGTTAAACGGACGCTACATTACAGCAGAAGATGTTGGTACAACAGTAGATGATATGGATATTATCCATGAAGAAACAGATTTTGTAACAGGTATTTCACCTTCATTCGGTTCTTCTGGAAATCCATCGCCAGTAACTGCATACGGTGTATACCGTGGTATGAAGGCAGCTGCGAAAGAAGCTTTTGGCACAGATAGCTTAGAAGGTAAAGTGATTGCTGTTCAAGGTGTTGGAAATGTGGCGTATCATCTTTGCAAACATTTACATGCTGAATCAGCACAATTAATTGTTACAGATATTAATAAAGAAGCAGTACAACGCGCAGTAGAAGAATTTGGAGCAACAGCAGTAGAACCAAACGAAATTTATGGCGTTGAATGTGACATTTATGCACCATGTGCGTTAGGTGCAACAGTTAATGATGAAACAATTCCACAATTTAAAGCAAAAGTAATCGCAGGTTCTGCCAATAACCAATTAAAAGAAGAACGTCATGGTGATATCATTCATGAAATGGGAATTGTATACGCACCAGATTATGTTATTAATGCAGGCGGCGTAATTAACGTAGCTGATGAGTTATATGGATACAATAGAGAACGTGCATTAAAACGTGTAGAGTCTATTTATGACACAATCGAAAAAGTGATTGAAATTTCAAAACGCGATTCTGTTCCAACTTACGTGGCAGCAGATCGTCTAGCTGAAGAGCGTATTGCAAGCTTAAAAAATACTCGTAGCACATATTTACGCAACGGTCACGATATTATTAGCCGTCGCTAATCTTTCATATACAACTTCTACAAAAGCTGTGGTTACCTCTCGTGAGGTTTCCACTGTCTTTTGAATTTATAGGTGGGGGTAGCAACATTGTCGGTAAATCGAATCCTTGTTATTAATCCTGGTAGTACATCTACAAAAATAGGTGTTTTTGATAATGAGAGACCTGTTTTAGAAGAAACGATTCGCCATGATACAGAAGAAATTAAAAAATATAAGCGAATTATTGATCAATATGAATTTCGAAAAGAAACAATTCTAGAAGTTCTTCATTCTCATGGCATCAATATTTCGAAATTAAATGCTGTTTGCGGTCGTGGAGGATTGCTTCGTCCTATTGAAGGCGGTACATATACAGTGAACGAAGCGATGTTAGAAGATTTAAAAAATGGATATAGCGGCCATCACGCTTCTAACCTTGGTGGGATTTTAGCCTATGAAATTGCTTCAGGATTAAATATTCCTGCATTCATTGTTGACCCAGTTGTCGTAGATGAAATGGAGCCAATCGCTCGGATTAGTGGAATTGCTGGTATGGAACGAAAAAGTATTTTTCATGCATTAAATCAAAAAGCGGTAGCGCGTAAAGTTGCAGCAGAACTTGGGCGTAAATATGAAGATTTAAATGTAATTATTGCACATATGGGTGGCGGAATTACCGTTGGTGCTCATAAAAATGGAAAAGTTATTGATGTAAATAATGGTCTAAATGGAGAAGGACCATTTAGTCCAGAGCGCGCTGGGACAGTGCCTGTAGGTCAATTGATAGAAATGTGTTTTTCTGGAAATTATTATCGCGATGAAATGATGAAAAAGATTGTTGGACAAGGCGGCTTAGTAAGTCTTATTGGTACAAATGATGCAATTAAAGTAGAAAATATGGTTGAAAAAGGTGATCCTGAAGCAACTCTTATTTACAAAGCAATGGCTTATCAAGTTGCGAAAGAAATTGGAGGAGCAAGCGCAGTTCTTCATGGGAAAATCGATGCAATTGTATTAACTGGTGGACTTGCGTATAGCAAAATTCTAATAGATGAAATAAAAGATAGAGTGAACTGGATTGCCGATGTCATTGTGCATCCTGGAGAAGATGAGTTACAAGCATTAGCGGAAGGAGCACTTCGTGTACTACGGGAAGAAGAAGCTCCAAAAGAGTATGTTGTACGAGAAAAAGAAACGGTAGCTAGGGGTTGAGATAATGGCAAAAGAATATGATTTAGTCATCGTTGGCGGCGGAACAGGTGGATATGTTGCTGCTATTCGTGCATCGCAGTTAGGGCTAAAAACAGCTCTTGTTGAAAAAGATAATCTTGGTGGTACGTGCTTACATAAAGGGTGTATTCCAAGTAAGGCTTTACTCCGTAGTGCGGAAGTATATGCAACTGCTAAAAAGGGAGAAGAGTTTGGTGTTGTGACGAGTAATGTAGAGTTGAATTTTGCGAAAGTACAAGAGCGTAAGGAAAAAATTGTCGCTCAACTTCATAAAGGTGTTCAGCACTTAATGAAGCAAGGGAAAATTGATGTGTATGAAGGCATTGGCCGTATACTAGGTCCATCGATTTTCTCTCCGATGCCAGGAACAATTTCAGTTGAATTTGCAAATGGTGAAGAGAATGAAATGTTAATTCCGAAAAACGTAATTGTTGCAACTGGTTCCCGTCCAAACTCGTTACCTGGATTAGAATTAGACGGAGAATACGTTATGTCCTCGGATCATGCTCTAAAAATGGAAACGCTTCCTAATTCTATTATTATTGTTGGCGGTGGCGTAATTGGAATCGAATGGGCATCTATGCTTGCTGATTTTGGTGTAGAAGTCACTATATTAGAATATGCAAAACATGTTCTTCCACTTGAGGATCAAGATGTGTCAAAAGAAATGCAACGTCTTTTAAAGAAAAAAGGAATTAAAGTGGTGACTGGTGCAAAAGTATTACCAGAAACATTAGTAAAAGATAATGGGGTAACCATTCAAGCAGAACATAATGGTGAAAAGAAAGAATTTCAAGCAGAAAAAATGCTTGTATCTGTGGGAAGACAAGCGAATACACAAAATATCGGATTGGAAAATACAGATATTATTGTGGAAAAAGGATACATTCAAACAAATGAATTTTACCAAACGAAAGAATCCCACATTTACGCGATTGGTGATGTAATCGGGGGATTACAACTTGCACATGTTGCTTCACATGAAGGAATCGTTGCTGTAGAGCATATTGCTGGAAAAGATGTTATGCCAATTGATTACTCTATGGTATCGAAATGTGTGTATAGCAATCCAGAGGTTGCATCTGTTGGTTTAACAGAACAAGAGGCAAAAGAGAAAGGCTATAAGCTAAAAGTAGGTAAGTTTTCATTCCGTGCAATCGGAAAGGCACTTGTATATGGAGAGTCAGATGGATTTGTGAAACTTGTAGTTGATGAAGAAACAAATGATATTCTTGGTGTCCATATGATTGGCCCACATGTAACAGATATGATTTCTGAAGCTGGCCTTGCAAGAGTGTTAGATGCAACACCTTGGGAAGTAGCACATACAATTCATCCGCATCCATCATTATCAGAAGCGATTGGTGAAGCAGCATTAGCTGTAGATGGAAAAGCGTTACACGCATAAAAATGTGGATTTAGGAGGTTATGAAAAATGGCAGAAGTAAAGGAAAAACGCCATGAAGCGCTTGGCTTAAGTGATGAGCAAGTATTAGAAATGTACCGTACGATGTTACTTGCACGTAAAATTGATGAACGCATGTGGTTATTAAACCGTGCGGGTAAAATTCCATTCGTAATTTCTTGTCAAGGACAAGAAGCGGCGCAAGTAGGATCCGCGTTTGCACTTGATCGAGAAAAGGATTATGTATTGCCTTACTACCGTGATATGGGCGTAGTATTAACATTTGGTATGACAGCAAAAGAACTGATGTTATCTGGATTTGCAAAAGCGGAAGATCCAAACTCAGGTGGCCGTCAAATGCCTGGTCACTTTGGACAGAAGAAAAATCGTATTGTAACAGGATCGTCTCCGGTTACAACACAAGTACCACATGCTGTTGGGATTGCTTTAGCGGGAAAAATGGAGAAAAAAGATTTAGTAACGTTTGTAACATTTGGTGAAGGTTCTTCTAACCAAGGTGATTTCCACGAAGGTGCGAACTTTGCTGGTGTACACAAGCTACCTGTCATCTTTATGTGTGAAAATAACAAATATGCAATTTCAGTACCGCTTGAAAAGCAACTAGCATGTAAAAATGTATCAGATCGTGCGATTGGATATGGTATGCCAGGATATACGGTAGACGGAAATGATCCACTTGCAGTATATGAAGCTGTAAAAGAGGCAGCAGAACGCGGAAGACGCGGTGAAGGCCCAACGTTAATTGAGACTGTATCATATCGTTTAACAGCACATTCCAGTGATGATGACGATCGTGTATATCGCGATAAAGAAGAAGTGGAAGAAGCGAAGAAGAAAGATTCAATCTTTACATTTGCTGCTTATTTAAAAGAAGTAGATTTATTAACAGAAGAATCTGAAAAACAAATGTTAGATGAAATTATGCATATCGTAAATGAAGCAACAGAATATGCAGAAAATGCTCCGTATGCAGCACCTGAAGATGCATTGAAGCACGTATACGCAGAATAGGGGGGAACGTTTCATGGCTGTAATGTCTTATATTGACGCGATTACATTAGCAATGCGTGAAGAAATGGAACGCGATGAGAAAGTATTTGTATTAGGAGAAGACGTTGGTAAAAAAGGTGGCGTATTTAAAGCGACAACTGGATTGTATGATCAATTCGGCGAAGATCGTGCGCTCGATACACCGCTTGCAGAATCTGCAATTGCAGGAGTAGCAATCGGAGCGGCGATGTATGGTATGCGTCCGATTGCGGAAATGCAATTTGCTGATTTTATTATGCCAGCGGTGAACCAAATTGTGTCTGAAGCAGCAAAAATTCGCTATCGTTCTAATAATGACTGGACTTGTCCATTAACGATACGTGCACCATTTGGTGGCGGTGTTCACGGTGCTTTATATCATTCACAATCCGTAGAAGCATTATTTGCAAACCAACCGGGTTTAAAAATAGTAATTCCTTCTACGCCACATGATGCAAAAGGATTATTAAAAGCGGCGATTCGTGATGAAGATCCGGTATTATTCTTTGAACATAAACGTGCATATCGTTTAATTAAAGGCGAAGTACCAGAAGATGATTACGTATTACCGATTGGAAAAGCAGATGTAAAACGTGAAGGCGATGATATTACTGTTATCACATATGGATTATGTGTTCATTTTGCTCTTCAAGCTGCTGAAAAGTTAGCAAAAGATGGCATTTCTGCACATATTCTTGACTTGCGTACTGTATATCCATTAGATAAGGAAGCAATTATTGAAGCTGCTTCAAAAACAGGTAAAGTTCTTCTTGTAACGGAAGATAATAAAGAAGGAAGTATTATGAGCGAAGTATCCGCGATTATCGCTGAAAATTGCCTGTTTGATTTAGATGCACCAATTGCGCGTCTTGCAGGTCCAGACGTTCCGGCGATGCCATATGCACCAACAATGGAAAAATTCTTTATGGTAAATCCAGATAAAGTTGAAAAAGCAATGCGTGAACTTGCGGAATTTTAATCGGGGGGACTATACATGGCTGTAGAAAATATTACAATGCCTCAGCTCGGGGAGAGCGTAACAGAAGGTACAATTAGCAAATGGCTTGTAAATGTTGGGGATCATGTGAATAAATATGATCCAATCGCAGAAGTAATGACAGATAAGGTGAATGCAGAAGTACCATCTTCTTTCACCGGGGTTGTGAAAGAGTTAGTTGCAGCAGAAGGAGACACACTTTCTGTAGGTGAAGTTGTTTGTGTCATTCAAGTAGAGGGCGCAGACGAAGTAGCAGCAACAGCTGTAGAAGAGAAAGCGAAAGAGGAACCAAAAGCAGAGGTTGCCTCGGCTGAAAAAGTAGCAAAAGCAAAGCAACCAACTGACGGGAAACCTCGTTATTCTCCAGCGGTATTAAAACTTGCGGGTGAACATAATATTGATTTAAATGTAGTAGAGGGTACAGGAGCAAATGGGCGCATTACACGTAAAGATATTTTGAAACTTGTGGAATCAGGAAATATTCCGCAAGCAGGTACGAAAAAAGAGGAAGTAGCTGTATCAACACCTACTCCTCAAGAAGCACCAAAAGCAGAAGAGAAAATAGCAGTACAAAAAACAGAGGCAAAACCAGTATCTGTACCAACCGCACCTGGTGACATTGAAATTCCAGTAACAGGTGTGCGTAAAGCAATTGCTGCGAATATGTTACGCAGTAAACATGAAGCACCTCACGCTTGGATGATGATTGAAGTAGATGTGACAAATCTTGTATCGTATCGTAACTCAATCAAAAATGAATTTAAAAAACGCGAAGGTTTTAACTTAACATTCTTTGCATTCTTCGTAAAAGCAGTTGCACAAGCGTTAAAAGAATATCCACAAATTAATTCTATGTGGGCTGGTGATAAAATCGTTCAGAAGAAAGATATTAACCTTTCTATCGCTGTTGCAACAGAAGATGAACTATTTGTTCCAGTGATTAAACATGCAGACGAAAAAACAATTAAAGGAATTGCTCGTGAAATTACAGAGCTTGCAACGAAAGTTCGTACCAAATCATTAAAACCAGATGAGATGCAAGGCGGTACATTTACAATTAATAACACAGGGTCATTTGGTTCTGTTCAATCTATGGGTATTATTAACCATCCACAAGCTGCTATTTTACAAGTAGAATCAATTGTGAAACGTCCGGTTATTATGGATAACGGCATGTTTGGTGCACGTGATATGGTTAATTTATGTTTATCGCTTGATCATCGCGTACTTGACGGTTTGATCTGTGGCAAGTTCTTAGGTCGAGTGAAAGAGATTTTAGAAAATACGTCAGCGGATCATACATCTGTATATTAATAAAAAGCTCGCGGAATGCGAGCTTTTTTACATTTATACAAAAGGTTATATCTTTCATTTCTATCTTAATATCTGACAATGAGTCATAATGTATGAAGAATTTATGAAAATACATTGCTGATATCTGGTATATAGATATAAAATAAAAAAAGAATCATTTTTTTGCCAAATCTTACTGATGAAACTATAGTATAATATATTGTATTGTATGAAAAAGAGAGTTATTCTATATAAGTGTTTTATAGATAATCTGTAATCAGTCGTCAAAATATGCATAATGTTGACTCCTGGTTTTTTATTTTGCTGTAACAATGTTTCAGGAGGATGTCATGAAAAGAAGTACCGAATTTCTAAAAAGTTTAGATGTAAAGTTAATTTTAATTTTGTTTGCACTATGTGTTACAAGTATAGCAGCTATATATAGCAGTCAACAAACTGGGCAGTATGGGGATTCAAACTTCGCTTTGAAACAAGGTGTAAACTACATAATAGGGGTTGTATTGTTACTCCTTGTTGCCAGCGTCGACTTAGATCAACTGCAAAAATTGTCCTGGCCACTCTATATTGTTGGGTTTGGGTCATTAATAATTTTGAAGATATTGCCAACATCGAGCTTTACACCTGAAAAGTTAGGGGCAAAAAGATGGTTTATTTTCCCTGGTATTGGACAAATCCAACCATCCGAGTTTTTCAAAATTTCATTGCTTCTCATCGTTGCAAGTTTAGCGGTGAAACATAATGCACAATATGTGATCCGGACATTTCAAACAGATTTAATATTAGTAGGAAAGATTATGCTAGTGTCACTTCCTCCTATGGTAGTTGTATATAGTCAACCAGATACAGGTATGGTGTTCTTATATGCAGCTGCAATCGCGTGTATTTTGTTTATGTCAGGGATTCAAAAGAAGTTAATTGCATTATGTACAGTTATTCCGGTGACGATATTGTCTACATTAATATTTATATACGTAAAATATCCGGATTTTTTCTTTAATAAATTAGTTACGATGTTAAAACCTCACCAGCAATCACGTATTTTAGGTTGGTTAGATCCATTTGAACATACAGATCAAGGATATCAAACCCAGCAATCCATTTTAGCTGTTGGCAGTGGAGGAATGGAAGGAAAAGGATTTGGCGGCGGAAATGTCTATATTCCGGAGAAACATACTGACTTTATCTTTGCTACGATTGCTGAAGAAGGTGGATTTATCATTGCTGCTCTAGTTGTATTCTTGTTTCTTTTACTCCTTTATCGAACAATTATTATTGGTTATTCTGCTGATAATCTATTTGGTACACTATTATGTGCTGGAACAATTGGCATATTAACGATTCAAATCTTCCAAAATGTTGGTATGATTGTTGGGTTAATGCCTGTAAAAGGAATCGCACTTCCATTTTTATCATATGGAGGGAGTTCTTTATTCTCGAATATGATTATGATGGGGCTTATATTATCGGTACGGAAAACATATAAAAAGTATATGTTTTCTGTGAAGTGAAATCTTTGAAAGAAGTTGGTTTGTTTCAGAACAGATCAACTTCTTTTTTCATATATTCTTTCAATCAGCAAGCGTGTACAGTTGATAACCTTCTATAGAACGGGCGATTTAGGGCCATTGCACAATTGAGGTGTTGTATTCATATGATTGTTATTTGCTATGATGAACTGTAGTTCAATGATTAGGATGTTCATATTTGTTCTTTTTCTAGCATACGTGCTAGTTGAATAGGGAAGATAAAATTCCATTCAAACTGTTCTATTAACAACAATTGCTGAAAGAGAAACAATAAATATTTTGTGAAAGAAATGAAAGATACACGCGTTTTACCATTTTTTACATATGATACAATGGTGTGGACAAAGAAATAACAAAAGGGAGGTGTTTCGATGGGATATGTAGAGGAGTTACGAAAAGTAGTTGGCCATCGTCCTTTAATTTTAGTTGGTGCTGTTGTACTTGTAATCAATAAAAAGGGAGAAGTTTTATTACAACAAAGAACAGAGCCATATGGAAAATGGGGATTGCCTGGTGGTCTAATGGAACTTGGCGAATCACCAGAGGAAACAGCTTACCGCGAAGTATATGAAGAGACAGGGATTCATGTCAAGAATTTGCGTTTAATTCATGTATTTTCTGGAGCTAACTATTTTACAAAACTAGCAAACGGAGATGAATTCCAATCGGTAACAACAGCTTATTATACAGATGAATATGAAGGAAACTTCAATATGAATACAGCAGAAACTGTTCAGCTTACATTTTTTTCAATAAGAGAACTTCCTGATTATATTGTAGGATCACACAAAAAAATAATTGAAACGTATGAAAAAATAGAAAAGGAAAATAAAAACGCGATATAATAGCTGTAGAAATACAAAAACACAGTTCGGTTGGTAGTCCGGGCGCATATGAGTATGTCAGTAACCTTCCCCTCCGGGATGTCCAGTATTTCTGAATCTTTTTTTAGGAGGGGCTGTCGATGGAATTGACAGTATATCACGATGGTCAATACTTTGTTGGAATTATTACGAAAAAAGAAAAAGGAAAATTGTATGGAGCGCGTTATATTTTTGGAACAGAGCCATCAGATGAGGAAATTCTCTCATTTGTCAATGGAAAGATGTTCACGTATTTTCAAAATTTTGCTTGCTATGGGGTTGAAGTGAGAACGAAGCAAAAGCCAAAAAATATAAAGCGTCTTATAAGGCAAGCAGCAAAAGAAGTAAATGTTTCTCGTCTTACAAAAGCACAGGAAGCAATCCAATTGTCATATGAATTGCGTAAGAAAGAGAAACAGGTGCTCGCAAAGGAACAACGTGAAGCAGAGAAGCGAAGAAAACGTCTTATGAAAGTACAAAAGGCAAAGCAAAAGCGTCGTGGTCATTAAGAAAAAATCTTAGAGCCTCTTGCTCTAGGATTTTTTTTAGATTTAACAACAAAACAAGTAAGTTTACTTGTTTTTCGGAAATAGTTACTGGTAAGATACAAATAGGTACACTTAGAGGAGGGAACATTTTGATTAACTTTAATTTTTTTATGAATGATGTCGTTCGTCAAGCTCGCGAAGAAATCGTCTCCGCTGGATATACAGAATTAACAACGCCAGAAGCAGTTGATGAAGCATTGAAAAGAAAAGGTACAACACTTGTAATGGTAAACTCTGTATGTGGCTGTGCAGGTGGCATTGCCCGCCCTGCTGCTGCACATTCTGTTCATTATGATAAACGTCCAGATCATCTCGTAACAGTATTTGCAGGGCAGGATAAAGAAGCAACAGCACGTGCACGTGAATATTTTGAAGGATATCCACCTTCTTCTCCATCTTTTGCCTTATTAAAAGACGGAAAAATTGTCACAATGGTAGAGCGCCACGAAATCGAGGGGCATGAGCCGATGCAAGTCATTGAAAAATTACAATCTTATTTTGAAGAGAACTGTAAAGAACTATAAGAAAACAAAAAGGTCCGTATACGATAATGTATACGGACCTTTTTGTTATGTACATGAGGTTGAGTAGATATAAAATTATTTTTATACAAGTTTTATGCATAAAAATAATTTTTTTTCTTATTTTAAACGTTTTTATATTTATTTTTATTTTAATTATTGCATAAAAATAAAATTACTGTTACAATACAAACAACGAATAAAAATTCTTATAAACTGTTAAATATACGATATTAGGGGGAAGAAATATGAAGAAGGTATTATCGATTTCGTTTGCACTCATTTTCATTTTAAGTATGTTTAGTGCGTGTAGTAAAGGAGAGGAAAAAGAAGTAGGTGCTGACAAAAATAAAAAGGTGCTTATTATGGGGACTTCAGCAGATTATAAACCGTATGAATATGTGGAAGCATCAAAAAGTGATGAGATTATTGGATTTGATGTAGATATTGCAAAATATATTGGAAAAGAACTTGGATATGAAGTGAAAGTAAAAGATATGGATTTTGGCGGATTGTTAGCGTCGCTTAGTTCAGGAAAAGTAGATTTTGTTATGGCGGGTATGACACCAACAGCAGAGCGTAAAGAAAATGCAGATTTCACAGATATTTATTTCGTTGCGAAAAATATGATCGTTTCCAAGAAAGATTCTAATATTAAGTCATTGCAAGATTTGAAAGGGAAAAAGGTAGGGGTACAAACAGGTTCTATTCAAGAAGAAAAAGCAAATGAGTTCAAAAAACAAGTGGACTTTAAAGTGGAAGGACGCGACCGTGTACCAGAAATTGTACAAGAAATTAAAGCAGGACGTTTTGATGCTGCTATTTTAGAAGATACGATTGCTAAACATTATTTAGAAAAGGTAAAAGGTTTACAAGGAATTGAAATTCAGGAAGCACCAGAAGAAGTAGGGGCATCGATTGCTCTTCCGAAAAATAGCGATAAAACAGCAGAGTTTAATAAAGTGATTCAGAAGATGCAAAAAAATGGTGAAATGGATAAATTAGTGGAAAAATGGTTTGGCAGCGAAAAATAAGCTGCCTTTCTATTTTCTGAGAGAGGAATGAACAAACATGAATCTAGATTTTTCGGCAATTACGCCGTCGATACCATATATATTAAAAGGACTAGAAGTTACATTAAAAATTGTAGCTGTTTCAGCTTTAATTGGTTTTATGTTAGGGACACTATTAGCTCTTTGCAAGATTGCTAGAATCCGAGTTTTAAATGTTGCAGCTGATATATATACATCCATATTTCGTGGAACACCACTTGTTTTACAATTAATGATTATATATTTTGGTGTACCACAAATGATTGGATATGATATTCCAGCTTTTTTAGCCGCAGTCATTGCATTTAGCTTAAATTCAGGCGCATATATGTCTGAGGTCATTCGCGCCGGGATTCAAGCGATTGATAAAGGACAGACAGAAGCAGCGATGGCGCTAGGTGTACCGTATGGGAAAATGATGAGACATATTATATTGCCACAAGCATTAAAAAATATATTACCTGCGCTTGTGAATGAATTTGCAACACTTACGAAGGAATCGGCTGTAGTGACAGTAATTGGTGCAACAGATTTAATGCGTCGTGCTTATATTGTGGGCGGTGAAACATTTAAGTATCTTGAACCATTACTTTTTGTTGGGCTTGTTTATTATATTTTAGTGATTGTACTTACATTAGTTGGGAAAACAATTGAAGGGAGAATGAAGAAAAGTGATTAAGATTGAAAACCTTCATAAATCATTTGGAGAAAATGAAGTATTAAAAGGAATTACGACAACAATTAAAAAAGGAGAAGTTGTTGCAATTGTTGGGCCATCTGGATCGGGAAAATCAACTTTTTTACGTTGTATGAACGTATTGGAAACACCGACAAGCGGAAGTGTTTGGATCGGAGATAAAGAAGTAACAAATTTGAAAACGAATATTATGAATGTACGTGAAAATGTCGGAATGGTATTTCAACATTTTCATTTATTCCCACATATGACCGTGCTAGAAAATATTATATATGCTCCTGTGAATGTAAAAGGGATAGCGAAAGAAATTGCGGAACAAAAGGCAATGGAATTATTGGAAAAAGTAGGACTACTAGATAAGAAGGATGCATATCCAAATCGCCTATCTGGGGGACAAAAGCAACGCGTGGCCATAGCTAGAGCATTAGCTATGGAACCGGAAGTGATGTTATTTGATGAACCAACTTCTGCACTGGATCCTGAGATGGTAAAAGAAGTATTGGAAGTAATGAAATCATTAGTGACCACAGGGATGACGATGGCAATTGTGACACATGAGATGGGGTTTGCGAAAGAAGTAGCGGATCGTGTCCTTTTCTTAGATGGTGGGAAACTCGTTGAAGATACAACTCCGCAGCAATTTTTTACAGAACCAAAGAGCGACCGTGCAAAAGTTTTTTTACAAAAAATATTGTAATATGTCAAAGTTAAGTGAATAATAAAAGAAAAGGATGACAGTTTGTCGTCCTTTTTTTATACTTATCGTAAATACGTTTATACATATAGGAGCAATGATATGTTTAAAATCGGATATCGTACAGTAAAAACAGCAGTTGGAACAGGAATCGCTGTCTTTCTTGCTCAGCTTTTTGGATTAGAGTTTTATAGTTCAGCAGGGATTTTAGTGATTTTATGTGTACAAAATACAAAGCGAAAATCACTGCAAGTATCGTTACATCGCTTTTTAGCATGTGTATTATCGATGGCATTTTCATTTTGTATTTTTGAGACAATTGGTTATACACCACTTGCTATTAGCTTATTGCTGCTTACTTTTATTCCAACAGCGGTTATGTGTAAGATTCAAGAAGGAATTGTGACAAGTTCCGTTATTGTTATGCATCTTTATTCATTAAAACATATTACTTGGTCAGCGATTGGAAATGAAGTTGCCGTATTAACGATTGGAATCAGTGTCGCTTTATTAGTGAATATGTATATGCCGAGTGCAGAAAAGAAATTAAAGGAATATCAAGAGCAAGTAGAATCGAATTTTAAAACGATTTTATTTGAGATAGCAGCATACTTACGCAAGCGAGATCGTACGTGGTCGGGAAAAGAATTAATTGAAACAGAGGAAATTTTGAAACGAGCGAAGGATGTATCGTTCAAAAAGTTAGAAAATCAATTTATGCGAGAAGATGATTATTATTATCGATATTTCGATATGCGCTTTCAGCAATTTGAAATTTTAGAGAGAATTATGCCGCTTGCTGCTTCATTATCTTGGTCTTACGAACAAGCGGAAATGATTGCAGAAGTGATCGAAAATGTTGGGAATTCGATTCGTCCTGAAAGTACAGGGTTAATTTCACTTAGACAGCTTCAAGAGATGCGCGAATTGTTTCGAGAAATGCCTCTTCCAGAGACACGTGAGGAATTTGAAATACGTGCAAAACTTTTTCAACTCGTATATGAAATGGAACAATATTTACTCATTAAAAGCCGATTTAAGGGAAAGGATAATATAAAAGAGCTTATATAAGGAGGCAGGAGTTGCATATGCCATTTCTTATCTCGTTATTATTACTTTTTTCCCTTTCTCCCATTTGGCCCCTTGGTGATAATCCGCGAGTTGGAGATCCTTTCATTATTGTAAATAAAGAGAACAATAAACTTGCTTATATTAACGATGGGAAAATTCAAAATGTTTTTCCTGTTGCAACTGGAAAAACAAATGAACTCACACCAGAGGGAACATTTGATATTGTGATGAAAGCAAAAAATCCTTACTATATTGCAAAAAATATTCCAGGAGGATCACCGAAAAATCCACTTGGATCGAGGTGGATGGGATTTAATGCAAGAGGGACCGATGGAAGCAAATATGGTATTCATGGTACAAATCAACCGAGTTCTATTGGGAAATATATTTCACAAGGATGTATTAGGATGAAGAAACATGATGTGGAATATTTATTTGATCGTGTTCCAATCGGAACAAAAGTATGGATTGTCAAATCGAAGAAATCCTTCTCGCAGCTGGCGAAAGAAAAAGGAGCGATTCGCTAGAGAGAGTCAATCATATAAGGTAGATGTTCTTTACATGTACCTTATATGATTGATATGTGTGCATGTTCATGCGTTAATGAAGATATATAGAGATAGTAAGAAAGGAATTGCTTATATGTATGTGAATTCAAAAATTTCGTACGCGCAATTTTTAATTGGTTTTCTATTCATTATTACCTTTATATTAGCGATTTTTAATATATGCACTTTTTTTGTATCTATTCTATTTATGGCATTGTTAAATTTAACATTTGTAGTTGGAGCATTTCAGCAAAAACAGTATACAAGTTTTGTGATGGCTCTTATGATGATGTTTTCGTTTAGTATTGTAGCAATTTTGTTAGTAATAAAGTAGATCTCCATTTTGTTTAATCAAACAAGGCTGTTATTTTCTATGAGAATATACAGCCTTGTTTTTATTATAGAGATAAAGTGCAACTTTAATTAGCGAGAGTTTTGCTGCTCACCAATAGCAGGATAAATACACTTTTTTACCAAAACATACTTGCACCAGCGAGTAATGTTGTTACAAGCATGGAAATAAGCATGATATATACCATAATTTTTTGTGCTTTTTTATTCATAATGGGCCTCCTTGCAGTCATTACAAGTTTATTGTAACGAGAAACGAAAGAAGGGACAAGGGGAAAGACAAAGTTTGGGAAGTGTCTCGGAACATAACAGGAAAATTTGCAATACATAGAGAATATAAAAAAAGTAAGGAAATACTTTTAACAGTTTTGTAAGCTGAAGGATGGAGATACGATGATGAAAATATATGAAACAGAGCGTTTACAATTAAGAGAAATTGATGAGTCGTATGCAAAGCAAGTTCTTCAATATTACGATAAAAATCGTGATTTTTTAAAAGCATGGGAAGAATATAGACCAGATGATTTTTTTACATTAGAGTATCAAACAAAACGACTTAAGAAAGATAGAAAAGAAGCAGCAGAGGGGAAAATAATCCGACTATGGATATTTAAAAAAGAGGATGATACAAATATTATTGGCTGTATTTCGTTCAATTTAATTGTGAGAGGTGTTTATCAATCATGTGTTCTTGGCTATAAATTGGATAAGGATGAATTGAATAAAGGATATACAACAGAAGCGCTTAGAAAGGCAATTGAGGTAGCTTTTCAAGAAGCTCGTTTACATCGAATTGAAGCGCCAATTATGCCTCGAAATTTAGCATCGATTCAAGTTGTCACAAAACTTGGATTTCAATATGAAGGTGTATCTCGAAAAATGTTAATGGTCAATGGAGTGTGGGAGGATCATATGCGATGGGTTCTTTTAAATGAGTCAAAGTAAACAGATGGTTATATAGATGTGCGAACCATCTGTTTTTTGTCATGTATTTCGAAAATTTCGCGAAATTCTGTTATAATGAATAGTGTACATACATAATGGTAGTGCAGGAGGCGCAGTTTTTATGATTAATCAAGAACGTTTAGTCAATGAATTTATGGAATTAGTACAAGTAGATTCTGAAACAAAATTTGAGGCGGAAATTTGCAAAGTGTTAACAGAGAAATTTACCGCTCTAGGTGTTGAAGTATTTGAAGACGATACAATGGATGTAACGGGACATGGTGCAGGTAATCTTATTTGTACGTTACCAGCAACAAAAGAAGACGTAGATACAATTTACTTTACTTCTCATATGGATACAGTAGTTCCAGGAAAAGGAATTAAGCCTTCTATTAAAGATGGGTATATTGTATCTGATGGTACTACAATTTTAGGATCAGATGATAAGGCAGGATTAGCAGCGATGTTTGAAGCAATCCGCGTTTTAAAAGAAAAGAATATTCCGCATGGGAAAATTGAGTTTATTATTACAGTTGGCGAAGAATCAGGTCTTGTCGGTGCAAAAGCATTAAATCGCGAACGCATTACAGCGAAATATGGTTATGCGTTAGATAGCGATGGAAAAGTTGGTGAAATTGTAGTTGCAGCACCAACGCAAGCAAAAGTAAATACAATTATTCGTGGGAAAACAGCACATGCTGGTGTAGCGCCAGAAAAAGGCGTATCTGCTATTACAATTGCAGCAAAAGCAATTGCCAAAATGCCACTTGGACGCATTGATTCTGAAACAACTGCAAATATCGGGCGGTTTGAAGGGGGAACACAAACAAATATCGTTTGTGACCATGTGCAAATTTTTGCGGAAGCACGCTCTCTAGTAGAAGAAAAAATGCAAGCGCAAGTTGCGAAAATGAAAGAAGCGTTTGAAACTACTGCACAAGAAATGGGCGGTCAAGCAGAAGTGGAAGTAAAAGTTATGTATCCAGGGTTTAAATTTGCAGATGGCGATCACGTTGTAGAAGTAGCAAAACGTGCAGCTGAAAAAATTGGCCGCACACCATCTCTTCATCAAAGTGGTGGCGGAAGTGATGCAAACGTAATTGCTGGACATGGTATCCCAACAGTGAACTTAGCAGTAGGGTATGAGGAAATTCATACAACAAACGAAAAAATTCCTGTTGAAGAACTTACAAAAACAGCTGAATTAGTTGTAGCAATTATTGAAGAAGTAGCGAAATAATTGTAAGGAAAATAGAAAGAGCGTGTAGCCTATAGAAGGTTTACACGCTTTTTTTCATTTGGATTCAATTGCTTTTACAAGGCGAACGAGCCAATATAAAAAAATCCAGGGGAGTATATAAGTTGTTGTGACACGTACTACGTGAGGGAGAAGTGCGAAGGTAGCATGAAAATTGAAAATTGGTAGTAGTAAATAGTTAATAGCAATAATGAATATAATAACAAGGAATGTGTAATTGAGCTTACTATGTTTTTTTATCATTGTTCCTCCTTTTACAAAATTATCCACAATTCATATAAGTATATCAAAAATATGAATAAGAAGGAACGTGTTTTTGTAGCTGAAAAGCTCCACTGTTTTCATGGAATTTGCTATAATAAAACCAAGAACAAACGTTCCTTAAGAGGTGAAAAACATGAGAGAAATGTACCCGAAAAATGGTCGTGTCATTCTGCATGTTGATATGAATTGTTTTTTCGCATCGGTTGAAATTGCACATGATCCATCGTTAAAAGGAAAACCGTTAGCGATTGCAGGAAATGAAAAAGAGCGAAAAGGAATTATTGTGACATGCAGCTATGAAGCGAGAGAATACGGGATACGTACAACGATGCAACTTTGGGAAGCAAAGAAGTTATGTCCCCATTTAATTGTGAAGCAGCCGAATTTTACATTATATCGGGAAGCTTCTTTTCAAATGTTTCAAATTCTCTCTCGTTTCACAGAGAAAATACAACCGGTATCGATAGATGAAGGATATTTAGATATTACAGACTGTTATGCGCTTGGTGCGCCAATTGAAATTGCAAAAATGATTCAACAGACATTAATAACAGAATTGCAACTTCCATGCAGCATCGGGATAGCGCCAAATCTCTTTCTTGCGAAAACAGCTTCTGATATGCAAAAGCCGCTCGGTATTACAGTGTTGCGAAAGCGAGATATTCCGTATATGCTTTGGCCACGTTCCGTTGAAAGTATGCATGGAATTGGGAAGAAAACAGCAGAGAAATTAAATGAAATTCATATATATACGATTGAACAGTTAGCAAAGGGAGACGAACATATTATTCGCGCGAAGCTTGGAAAGCATGGTGTTGATTTACAAAAGCGGGCAAAAGGTATCGATGATCGAAAGGTTGATCCAAATCAAATGGGGCAACATAAAAGCGTCGGAAACTCAATGACTTTTTCAAAGGATATGGATGAAGAGAAAGAATTGTTTGATATGCTGAAGAAATTATCAAAATCTGTAAGCCGTAGATTACAAAAACGTACGCTCGTTAGCTATAATATTCAAATTATAATGAAATATTATGATAGACGTACAATCACGCGAAGTAAACAATTAAAAAATGCAGTTTGGGAAGAGCGTGATATATTTCAAGCAGCTTCTCGTTTATGGAAACAACATTGGAATGGTGATCCTATTCGTTTACTCGGTGTTACAGCGACTGAATTAGAATGGAAAACAGAATCGGTAAAACAATTAGATTTATTCTCATTTGAGCAAGATGCAAAAGAAGAGCCGTTATTAGCCGTTATCGAGCAAATTAATGATAAGTATGGAATGCCTCTGTTACAACGAGGGAGTCAATTGTTACGCAAACAAGAGAAATCGTTCCAGCAAAGATTAGAAAATAAATTTCTATAAAAAGTGCCATGATCACATATAAGCATCATGACACTTTTTCTTTTAGCGAGAGTTTGGGAACACTCTTCGAACCGTTTCATTAAATTCCTCGATTAATCCTCTTACTGGTCTCCCTTGATCAATTTTTGCAGCATAATCTCTCATACGATCAACGAAATCAGGGTTTGAAGAAACAAAGACATAACGAATATTTGGATCAGTTGCTCTCACTTGATCGGCAACTCTTTTTTCTAATTCTTTTGTGAGTTCCCCTTTTACATTATCACGTAAAACAACAGCAACGTAGGCGTTTCTATTTGTAACAATTACATTCGCTGTATTTATTTCTTTTAGCTTTACAATGCGGTCTGCTGCTTTAGTGGCTATGTGCAGTCGTGTGTCATTGTTTGTTATATCATTTGGGACATTTCTTCCTCTTTGAAGATCTGTTTGATTTCCTTCGTATCTAACATTTCGAATGTTATCGTTATTTCGATTATCTAAGGCGTTATCTTTTTGATTTCCGGCACAGCCAAAGAGCGAAATGGTTGCTAGTGAAATAATGGAACATATTTTAAGCTTTTTCATTGCTCTTCCTCCTTCATGGTATTATGTTTTTAAAATGACCAATAGGAGATTTATTATTCATATTGAAACGGACATATTTTTTCTAGAGTGGATCGAAAACGATATGAATAGTTGATAAATGAGGCAGAAAAGAATAGGGTGTCTTTTGATGAGTTGACTGAGAAATATATGTAATAGGAAATGGGGGATATGAAATGAGTAAGAAAGCACCCATTTGGGTGCTTCCTTACTTTATAGATTATGAGATCGTAGGATTTGTATAAATAACAATCTCTGCATTGTTTGCTGTTGAAATACGTTGTGCATAATATGTAATAGAGGAAGAGATGTATTCCGGTACCGTTTGATTCGTATGCGATGATGTATACTCATAGATTAATTCCTTTAAAGTTGACCACTTTAGCTGGGCTCGGTAATTAGAAACAAATGAGCTTACCCAACGATCAAATGAAGACGAAAAATCAGTTTGTAAACGAAATACTTCTTTCATAATAAGACGCTCCCTTTATTTTTCATACAATTATTTTACTATAAAATGAGAACGATATTAAAAAAATATTACGTATTGTTCGGTTTATACTGTTGTCTAGACGGCTACTTAAGGAGATTACATTTGCCATTTTACATAACATTCCGTAAGATGAAAGATAGATTATATAAAGAGCTGGAGGAAAGAAAGTGGAATTTGTGTTTTTAGGAACTGGTGCAGGTGTTCCTTCAAAAGGAAGAAATGTTTCAGCTATCGCTTTACAGTTATTAGAAGAAAGAGGGGGAACATGGCTATTTGATTGTGGTGAAGCAACGCAACATCAAATTTTACATACATCTGTACGTCCACGTCGGATTGAAAAAATATTTATTACGCATTTACATGGCGATCATATTTTTGGGTTACCAGGTTTATTAGGAAGTCGTTCTTTTCAAGGAGGAACAACGCCGTTAACGGTATATGGCCCAAAAGGAATTAAACAGTTTATTGAAGTTGCTTTATCAGTGAGTACAACACATGTGAAATACCCGCTTGAAATTATAGAAATTACTGAAGAGGGTGTTGTCTTCGAAGACAAACAATTTTATGTTGAAACAAAGAGACTGTCACATGGGATTGAATGTTTTGGATACCGAATTGTTGAGAAAGATATACAAGGCGCTCTTCTTGTTGAGAAGTTACGAGAAGCTAACGTGAAACCAGGTCCGATTTTTAAACGTTTAAAAGATGGAGAAATCGTTGAATTAGAAGATGGAAGAGTGTTAGATGGGAAGGACTTTATTGGGCCGCCGCAAAAAGGAAGAATTATTACCATTTTAGGGGATACTCGTTATTGTGATGCGAGTAGAATTCTCGCCCAAGATGCTGATGTACTTGTACATGAGGCGACATTTGCAGCAGCAGATCAAACCCAGGCTCATGATTATTTTCATTCCACAACTGAGCAGGCGGCACGCATTGCACGAGAAGCAAACGTGAAGCGTTTAATATTGACACATATTAGTTCACGTTATCAAGGCGATATGTATAAGGAATTGTTGCGAGAAGCAAAAGCGTTATTTGCTCATACAGAAATAGCGATGGATTTGAAGTCATTTCCAGTAGAAAGATAACATTTTCCAAACAATGGCAACAAAAGTTTGCCATTGTTTTATTTTGAAAAAATTTTTTAAAAACTATTTATTGGTAAAGCTGTTATCATTAAATAGTTTTATTATATGGTACAGTGATGTTAAAATGTTAGGATATTCTGTAAAGAAGAGCAGCATATGATTCGATTTAAAAAACTGTTATATAAATAAATAGATATATTATTGATACAATAAAAAGAAATTAGCATCAATTCAGAAATTTAAAAATTCAACAAAAGTAAGCGTTTCAAAAAAAACAAGCTATAATGAGGGCAAATCACAATTTATCGTGAGTTACATCGTGCATTTTAGCCATTTTTCGTAACGAAACGAAATTGACTAAAGGAGAGGGCAACATGGAGATTATTAAAGGAACTGTACTATTACTATTTGTATTAAGTCTTTTCTCACTCTTTAGTTTTAAAGCGCCAAATGGTATGAAAGCAATGGGAGCTTTAGCAAGCGCCGCTGTTGCGAGTTTCTTAGTTGAAGCATTTCAATTATACGTTGGTGGAGATCTACTAGGAATTGACTTTTTGAAAGAAGTTGGGAAATCATCTGGTAACCTAGGAGGGGTTGCGGGTGCAACGCTTGTTGCATTAGCGATGGGTGTATCCCCTGTTTATGCTATGCTTGTCGGGGCTTCTGTGTTAAAGTTTGGATTGTTGCCAGGTTTTATCGCTGGTTATCTTATATCATTTTTAGTAAAACAAATTGAAAAACGTGTGCCAGAAGGATTAGATTTAATTGCCTGTATTGTTATTGCAGCGCCATTAACAAGACTCATTGCACAAGGAATGGATCCGATTGTAACAGCAACATTAAAGCAAATTGGCGGGGTTATTACATCGTCAACGAATGCGAATCCAATTATTATGGGAATTATTTTAGGTGGTATTATTACAGTTGTTGCAACAGCACCACTGAGTTCAATGGCATTAACTGCGCTTCTTGGGTTAACAGGATTGCCAATGGCAATAGGAGCACTTGCGGTAACGAGTTCTTCTTTTATGAACTATGTATTCTTTAAACGAATGAAGTTTGGAGATAAGCGTACGACAATTGCGGTAGCAATTGAACCGTTAACACAAGCAGATTTAATTTCTGCAAATCCAATTCCGGTGTATGTAACGAACTTTATCGGTGGTGCAGTAGCGGGGATTATTATTTCAATGTTCGAACTTGTAAATAACGCTACAGGAACGGCAACACCAATTGCTGGTCTGATGGTGATGTATGGGTTTAATGATCCTATGAAAGTAACAATATGTTTCTTATGTATTATGGTATCTGGTCTTGTATCAGGTTATATTGGTTCACTTTTATTTAAAAATTATCCAATTCGTACAGCAGAACAAATTCGTGGTACGGATGGGAAAGCAACAGATGCAGCAGCTTAATAGAATAGTAGTAAATCATTTTTCATAGATGCTTAGGGGGAATTATGATGAAGTATCGCTCAGTATTTGATATTATCGGTCCAGTTATGATTGGGCCATCAAGTTCACATACAGCAGGCGCAGCAAGAATGGGGCAAGTTGCTCGTCAGCTTTTTCGACAAGAGCCGGAAAGAATTATTATTTCTTTATACGGGTCATTTGCTAAGACATACCGTGGTCACGGAACAGATGTAGCACTAATTGGAGGAATTCTTGGCTTTGAAACCGACGATGTAAGAATTCCTAATTCGCTAGAAATTGCAAAGGAGCGCGGGATTGAAATTGACTTTATTGAAGAAGAAGCGAATGCACCGCATCCGAATACCGCTCGAATTCGTTTATACAAAGGTGAAGAAGAAATTGAAGTAGTTGCTTGTTCAATTGGTGGCGGGAAGATTGAAGTTGTCGAATTAAATGGGTTTGATTTACAACTATCGGGAACGAGTCCTGCGCTTCTTATTGTGAATAACGACCGTTTTGGAGCCATTGCATCTGTAGCTTCTATACTTGCAAAGCATGAAATTAATATTAGTACAATGAGCGTTTCACGTAAGGAAAAGGGAAGAAAAGCGCTTATGGTTATTGAAACAGATGAATTATTGGAAAATGAAGTGATTGAAGAGATAAAAGAACAATCTAATATTTGTCAAGTAACGATTATGGACTAATTGCAGGGGGGACACACCATGTTTCGGAATGCAGCGGAACTAGTGGCGCAAGCTAAAGAACAAAATGTAAAAATTGCAGAAATCATGATTCAATGTGAAATGGAAACAAGAAGAATTTCTCGTGAAGAAGTAATCGCTGGAATGGAAAAGAATTTAGTAGTGATGGAGCAAGCAGTGGAGCGAGGAATTCGCGGTGTGAAATCACCAACTGGTTTAACAGGCGGTGATGCTGTGAAGGTACAAGAGTATATAAAGACTGGAAAAGGTCTATCGGGACATACGATTTTAGATGCAGTGAGCAAAGCTGTTGCAACAAATGAAGTCAATGCGGCGATGGGAATTATTTGTGCAACACCAACAGCTGGCTCTGCTGGAACAGTGCCAGGTGTACTTTTTGCATTAAAAGAAAAGTTGCAACCAACACGTGAAGAAATGATTGAATTTTTATTTACAGCAGGAGCATTTGGTATGGTTGTTGCGAATAATGCATGTATTTCAGGTGCAGCTGGAGGGTGCCAAGCTGAAGTTGGATCGGCAAGTGGTATGGCAGCAGCGGCAGCTGTTGAAATGGCAGGTGGGACACCAGAACAAGCTGCTACAGCAATGGCAATCGCCTTGAAAAATATGTTGGGATTAGTATGTGACCCTGTTGCCGGACTAGTAGAAGTGCCATGTGTAAAGCGGAATGCAGCAGGTGCTTCCAATGCGATGATTGCAGCGGACTTGTCATTGGCTGGTGTGACAAGCATGATCCCGTGTGACGAAGTGATTGAAGCAATGTTTAGAATTGGCCAAACAATGCCAGTTGCACTTCGTGAAACAGCAGAAGGTGGACTTGCAGCAACACCGACTGGACGTCGTTTACAAGAAGAGATTTTTGGAAAGAAATAATATAAGATAGAAAAAGCGGAGCTCAAGTTTATTTTTAAGCTCCGCTTTTTCTTATTTTTTTGTTAGTTGATCCAGTGTTTTACCAAGGTCTTGTGATCGTTTTGTGGCTTCTGTAATACAGGAGATAAGAGCTTTCTGAAAATCAAAACTTTGAAGCACTTCTATACCAGCTTCTGTTGTCCCGCCAGGAGAGGTAATTTCTTTTCGCAAAATAGAAGGATGCTTCGTATTATTTTTAAGCATCTCAGCAGCTCCAATCATTGTTTGTAAAATAAGCGATTTTGCTATAGATTCTTTTAAACCGATTTGCTTCGCAGCTTCTTCCATGGCTTCCACTACATAATATATGTACGCAGGACCACTTCCAGATAATGCAGTAACAGCATGCATATCTTCTTCTTTCACTACTGAAACAATACCAATTGTTTCGAATAAAGACTTGGCAATCTCGATGTGCTGCTTTGTTGCGTGTATGGATGGAGAGATTGCTGTTGCAGATTTTAAAATAGCAGCTGATGTATTTGGCATGGCGCGGATTATTGGGACATTTTTTTGAAGAAGCTTAGCAATCGAATGGGTGGAAACACCTGCTAGTAATGAGATTACGAGGTGCGCATTTGTTATATGCTTTTTAAGCGGTACAATCGCTTCTACTATATCTTTTGGCTTCATTGCGAGAAAGAGAATATTTGCGTTTGTGAGTAATGCTTGTTTATCATGTGTTCCTTGTACACCATATTTTGTATGTAACGCTTGTAGTCTTGCTTCATTGGAGCGGTTACTGATAGTAATTTGTTTCGCGCTTACTATATTTGCATCTAATAGACCAGAAATAATTGCTTCAGCGATAGAACCAGCTCCTAAAAAGGAAATATTTTGAATGGACATGATGTGCCCCCTTTATTTTTAATGAATGTACATATCTTCGCTTTAGGCTAGAAAATCCCTTCTTTTTATCTGAAAATAATGACAAAATTTTGTGGAAGTTGTAAACTGAAGAGAGATTCATTTTGAAGCGGAGAGACAGGGGGGCATAAACATGGTAAAGATTCATCGAATGGAGATTCCTGTTCCATTTGCAGTTGAAACCGTAAATGTGTTTTTAGTTGAGGGGGAGACTTTAACATTAATTGATACGGGAACAAATACAGAGAACGCTAAGAAATCTTTAGAACACCAGCTAGGTGTTCTAGGATATAAAATAGAAGATATTGAAACAGTGGTCATTACACATCATCATGCTGATCATTGTGGACTTTTAAACATTTTTTCAGCTCATTCTAATATTGTTGGGCATCCTTGGAATGAACCTTGGATTACGCAAGATCCTCAATTTTTAAAGCGTTATCAACAATTTTTTAAAGAGGCTGCACGACAGTTCGGTGTACCAGAGGCATTTTTAAATCATGAAGGATTACTAACGAAGAAAACACTTCAATATTCTTGTAAGAGATCGTTAACTCATACAGTACGAGAAGGCGATTATATTGACGCTTTGCCTGAATTTCAAGTGATTGAAACACCTGGGCATGCTTCTACACATATTTCTTTATACAGGGAACGCGATGGATTATTAATCGGTGGAGATGCTTTAATTCGTCATATTTCTTCTAATCCAATATTAGAACCACCATATGAAGGGGAGTCAGAAAGGGCAAGGCCTTTATTACAATATAATCAAACGTTAAGACGATTAAGCAAAATGAATCTTTCACGTATCTTATCTGGACATGGAGAAGATATTGTAAATGTGAACGAGCTAATCGAGAGTCGATTACAAAAACAAGAAACACGAGCGTTGAAAGTATTAGAGTTATTAAAAGAAAAACCGATGACAGCTTTTGAAATATGTGTAAAGCTATTTCCTGTTTTATATAAAGAGCAATTGCCACTTACTCTTTCAGAAACGGTTGGACAATTAGACTTTTTAGCATATAATCAACAAGTAATGATTGATGAATCCTTGCCACAATTGATTTATTATGCAAAGTAGGTGACAGCAATGACAGGACGTTTACAAGAACAAGTAATCGTCATTACAGGTGCTTCCAGCGGGATTGGAGAGCAAATTGCAATGCAGGTGGCAGAGCAAGGAGCAATTCCTGTTTTGATCGCTCGAACAGAAGAGAAATTAAAGAAATTAATGAACAAGATAAAAACGACTTATCATACGCCGTGTTACTATTACCTATTGGATGTGAGTGATGAGAACGCGGTCGAAACTGTATTTGCACAAGTATTGCAAGACATTGGAAAGATTGACATACTCGTGAACAATGCTGGGTTTGGTATTTTTAAAACATTTGAGGATGCTTCTATGCATGAGGTGAAAGGTATGTTTCAAGTGAACGTATTCGGATTAGTCGCTTGTACTAAGGTGGTTTTACCTCATATGATCGAGCGAAATGAAGGGCAAATTATTAATATTGCTTCATTAGCAGGAAAAATTGCAACACCAAAATCCAGTGCTTATGCTGCTACAAAGCATGCTGTATTAGGGTTTACAAATAGTTTGCGCATGGAACTTTCCAATACGAATATTTATGTAACAGCAATTAACCCAGGACCAATTGATACGAACTTTTTTGACATTGCTGATCAATCAGGTACATATGTAAAAAATATGGGACGTTACATGTTAAAGCCAACATATGTAGCTGGACAGATTGTAAAGGCAATGCATACGAAAAAGAGAGAAGTGAATTTGCCAAAATGGATGGGGATTGGTCCAAAGCTTTTTGCGTTATCCCCAGGTTTATTTGAAAGAATTGCAGGTAAATCGTTAAGTAAAAAATAGGAGATTTCTATATGAAGTCTCCTATTTTTTATTTTCCTGTAATATAGTCATAAACAATATCTTCAACTGCTTCGTATACATCCACATCAGGATCTGAACCAATCATCGTTTGGATGCTTTGAATTAATATTTCCTCATCTTCTTTTGAAATAGGACTACATTGATATTGCCCAAAACTTTTTATCATCATTTTCTCGATTAATTTTTTATTCATGTTTATCCTCACTCACATGTATCCGTATATTGCTTTTATTGTACTTGAAGTATATGAAAAATACTAGTATAGGGCACTTTTGTATAAAAATTCAATTCAAATATCATTTTATTAGTAAAATTAAGGTTTTATAACTTTTTATAATTAATAAATATTTAATTGACTCTATAAATATCCAATATTATAATCATACTTAATTTAAATAATCTATATAAGGAGGAAAATATGAAAGTTGCAATTATTGGAGCAACGGGGTACGGAGGAATTGAGTTAATTCGGTTATTACACCAACATCCGTATTTTTCTATTGTATCTATGCACTCCTTTTCACGAGTAGGAGAGCATATAACGAGTTCATATCCACATTTACGTCGTTTTCTTGTATATACATTGCAAGAAATCGATGTGGAATCGATTAAGAAAGAAGCGGATCTTGTTTTTTTAGCAACACCAGCAGGCGTTTCTGTCAAGCTAACCCCTCTTTTATTAAAAGCAGGCTTAAAAGTAATCGATTTATCCGGTGATTTTCGAATGGTCAATCCTTCTATATATGAAATGTGGTATAAAAAGCCTGCTGCAAGTGAGGAGTTTCTTCAAAAAGCAGTGTATGGATTAAGTGAGTGGAAAAGAGACAAGATTCAAAAAGCAGAGTTAGTTGCAAATCCTGGTTGTTTTGCTACAGCAACTTTATTAGCTATAGCACCGCTTATGCGAAATAAAATCATTGAGGAAGATTCGGTAATTATTGATGCCAAATCGGGTGTATCGGGTGCTGGAAAAATGCCGACTCATGCAGCTCATTTCCCAGAACTATATGATAATCTTCATATTTATAAAGTAAATGAGCATCAGCATATTCCAGAAATTGAACAAATGTTAATTGGCTGGAATGAACAAGCGAAGCCAATTACATTTAGTACACATTTAATACCAGTATCACGAGGGATTATGGTTACCCTTTATGCAAAAATAAGGCAACATGTTCAAATAGAAGAACTTCATAATTTGTATACAAATATCTATAAAAATTCTTATTTTGTCCGAATTCGCCCGCATGGAGAATTTCCAAGTATAAAAGAAGTAAGAGGATCAAATTATTGTGACATCGGCATTGCTTATGATGAAAGAACGAAAAGAATTACAGTGGTTGCTGTTATTGACAATATGATGAAGGGGGCGGCAGGGCAAGCTGTTCAAAATGCAAATTTAGTAGCGAGGCTAGATGAGAAAACGGGATTACAATATATACCAATGTATCCATAAGGAGGGAGAAAGGTGATTCAAACGGACTTTCTTACAAAAGTTCAGAATGATTCCATCGTCTCGCCGCAAGGTTTCTCAGCAATTGGAATCAAAACGGGATTGAAAAAAGAGAAAAAAGACCTTGGAGTCATTATATGTGATGTACCAGCAATCTGCGCTGCTGTTTATACAACAAATCAGATTCAAGCTGCACCAGTACAAGTGACGAAAGAAAGTGTCAGGGTGGATGGAACATTACAAGCAATTATTGTAAATAGCGGAAATGCAAATGCTTGTACGGGTATGAAAGGGCTAGAAGATGCGTATGAAATGCGCGCGCTGACAGCAAAACAATTTTCTATAAAAGAAAGTGATGTAGCTGTAGCTTCAACGGGAGTGATTGGAATACATTTACCGATGGAAGTCATTCGCACGGGCATTTCAGCACTTGTACCGATGAAAGAGAAAGAAAAAGCAGAGTCTTTTTATGAAGCAATCTTAACAACAGATCTTGTAGAAAAACGATCTAGTTATCAATTCATGATGGAAGGAAAAAAAGTAACCATTTCAGGAGCTGCAAAAGGATCAGGAATGATACATCCCAATATGGCGACCATGCTTAGTTTTATTACAACAGATGCAAAAATAGAACGTGAATCATTACAAACAGCGTTATCAGAAGTAACAAATCGAACTTTTAATCAAATTATTGTTGATGGAGATACTTCGACTAATGACATGGTCATTGTTATGGCAAGTGGATTCGTAGAGACGACATCGATTCATAAAAATCATCCAGAGTGGAACAAATTTGTTATTGCATTGCAGTACGTTTGTGAGGATTTAGCAAAGCAAATTGCCAAAGACGGAGAGGGAGCTACTAAATTAGTGGAAGTAAATGTTTGCGGGGCACGAACGGAAGAAGAAGGAAGACAGATTGCTAAACAAATCGTAGGATCCAGTCTTGTCAAGACAGCAATGTATGGTGAAGATCCAAATTGGGGACGCATCATTAGTGCAATTGGTCAATGCGGGATAAAGATTGAACCTACTACTGTCGATATTGCAGTACAATCTATCACTGTACTACGAGAGAGTGAGCCGCAAATATTTTCAGAAGAAGAAATGGAACAACAATTACAAAAGGATGAAATTATCATTGATGTGCATCTACACTTAGGAGAAGAAAACGGGACTGCATGGGGGTGTGATTTAAGTTACGATTACGTAAAAATAAATGCTTGTTATCGTACATAAGGGGAGGAAAAAGATGAACGAGTGCATTGTAATAAAATGTGGGGGAAGTATGTTAGAACGTTTGGATAGCACCTTCTTTCATTGTATAGAGAAATTGAAAAGAAAGTATCGCATTGTTATTGTTCATGGCGGGGGACCCGATATTGATAAGATATTAAAAATATTTCAAATTCCAATTGAAAAGAAACACGGTTTACGAGTAACTTCACAAGAAGTTATGGAAGTGGTTCAAATGGTTTTATGCGGTAGTACAAATAAAAATTTAGTACAGAATTTCCAAAAGTATGGCTTACCTGCAATTGGATTTTCTGGTTGCGATGGGAAGTTGCTTCAGGCGAAGCCACTTAATGAGGAGATTGGTTATGTGGGAGAAGTGAGTAAAGTTGAGAGTTCCTTGCTAGAAGGAGTACTTAATTTGAATTATATTCCAATTATTGCTCCAATAGGGATAGGGGAGGAGCAAGTGTACAACATAAATGCAGATACAGCAGCTGCTGGAATTGCAGCGGCACTTGGAGTAAAAGAACTTATTTTTATAACAGATGTTGATGGAGTGCTATATGAAGAGAAAGTAGTTAAGAAAACAGATGAGATAGAAATTCTTGACATGATAGAGAAAGGGATTATTACAGGTGGAATGATTCCAAAAGTACAGGCTGCACTTGCTTCATTAAGGATGGGGATTCAAAGTGTAAGCATTGTCAATGGTACAAAAAATTTTATTGGATTAACCGGTGAATGGATTGGAACAACAGTAACAAGAGGGGGGATGCAGTGTGAAAAGTCGAATTTTTCCGACATATGTGAGGCGTGAAATAGAAATAGTAAAGGGAACTGGTACGAAAGTAATGGATAGAAGTGGAAAAGAGTACTTAGATTTTACATCTGGAATTGCCGTCTGCAATTTAGGACATTGTCACCCAAATCTGATTGAAAGTGTAACGAAACAACTACATGAAATGTGGCACATATCTAATCTTTTCTCGCATTCTATTCAAGAAGATGTAGCAAGATTGTTAACGGAAGGTAAGGAATTAGAATATGTATTTTTCTGTAATAGCGGTGCCGAAGCGAATGAAGCAGCATTGAAAATTGCGCGTAAATATACGGGGAAATCTCTTGTTTTAACGTTTCAGCAGTCTTTTCATGGTCGAACGTTTGGAACGATGAGTGCAACAGGACAAGAAAAGGTAAAAGGAGGATTTGGACCACTTCTTCCATCATTTTTACATCTTCCTTTCAATGATATAGCTACTCTTAGAGAAGCGATGAATCAAGATGTAGCCGCAATTATGGTTGAAATTGTTCAAGGAGAAGGCGGTGTTTTACTAGCTCATTACGACTTTTTGCAAGAAATTGAGAAGTTATGTAAAGAATATGGAGCTCTTTGTATTATTGATGAGGTGCAGACGGGAATAGGAAGAACAGGTACATTGTTTGCTTATGAACAGATAGGTCTATCTCCTGATATTGTAACAGTGGCAAAAGCGTTAGGAAATGGAATTCCAGTTGGAGCTATGATAGGAAGAGAAGAGTTAGCGGTGGCTTTTACATCAGGAACACATGGTTCAACATTTGGCGGGAATTATATTGCAATGGCTGCCGCCAAAGCAGTATTACAAATTATAAAACAACCATCATTTTTACAAGCGGTCAAAGAAAAAGGTGAGTATTTCTTGCAAAGGTTGAAACAAGAGTTGTTACACGTTGAAGACATTTGTGATATTCGTGGGCGAGGGCTTATGGTTGGGATTTCTTGTAAAAAGAATGTCTTATCTTATATTGAGCAATTAGAAAAAGAAGGGCTCCTTGTGCTGCAAGCTGGACCTAATGTGTTACGGCTATTACCACCATTAACTGTTACAAATGAAGAGTTAGAACAAGCCATATATATGATCAAAAAAGTAATCTGTACAAAAATATTACCATCTATATAAGGGGGAAATACGATGTCAATTGTACAAGTGCCGAAATTACAAACGAAATATGTATTAACTTTAGAAGAATTAACGCAAGAAGAAATCATTTCTATAATTGAGTTTGCCACATATTTAAAAAAGAATAAACATGAACCTTTTTTAAAAGGAAAAATATTAGGATTAATTTTTGATAAACAGTCTACTCGTACACGTGTCTCTTTTGAAGCAGGAATGATACAACTCGGTGGACATGGAATGTTTTTAAGTGGGAAAGACATGCAACTTGGAAGAGGGGAAAGTATTGCTGATACAGCAAAAGTCTTATCACAATATATTGATGGGATTATGATTCGTACCTTTTCACATGCACATGTTGAAGAACTTGCAAAAAAGGCTAGCATTCCTGTTATTAACGGATTAACAGATGACCACCATCCATGTCAAGCACTGGCAGATTTAATGACAATTTATGAAGAAGTTCATACATTTAAAGGAATAAAACTAGCTTATATAGGTGATGGAAATAACGTATGCCATTCTTTATTAGTAGCGAGTGCAAAAGTAGGAATGGATATGGCAGTTGCAACACCAAGAGGTTATGAGCCAAACGGGAGAATAATACAAAAAGCATTAGAAATTGCTGAAGAGACTGGAGCAAAACTTGAATTTTTTCATGACCCACAGCTAGCAGTAACAGGAGCTGATTTTGTTTATACTGATGTTTGGATGAGTATGGGTCAAGAAGGCGCTCAAGAAAAAAAGGTAATATTTCAGCCATTTCAAATCAATTGTGAACTTGTCCAATACGCGAAGAAGACATATCGTTTTTTACATTGTTTACCTGCGCATCGCGAGGAAGAAGTGACGAGTGAAATCATCGATGGTATGCACTCGATTGTTTTTACGCAGGCGGAGAATCGTTTGCATGCTCAGAAGGCTTTATTAGTAAGTATATTCGAGAACATGAAAGAACCTTCCTAGCACGGGAGGTTTTTGTGTCATTTTTATAAAACATAAAGTATGTTGGCAACTATGTTAAAGAGGTAATAAGCGAGCAAATAAGGGACAAAACATGTAAGCTCGTTTTGTTCGAAAGAGTGTCACATTCATTTTCTGACGTGAATATGTTTAAGAAAAGGAGGGGATGAGATGCACTATTATTATGGAAATCAAATCAATCCATATGTATATTATTATCCCGCTTTTATAAGGCAGCTACCGCATTCGTATGAACAGCCTTCTCAGGAACTAAGGCCGTACTTAACAACTTGGCCATATTCAAATGTATATTATGGTAACTATTATGAATCATAAAGCTGCTTCTTTCTGAAGCAGCTTTATACATTTGTTTTCAAAATTAAATTTTGAATCGTTTGAAGAGAATGAATGAGTTGTTCGCGCTCTCCTTTAGATAATGTTTGGAAACTTTCTTTTAGTTTGTCTAAAATAAATTGCTGATATTGACTTACTATTAATTTCCCTTCAGATGTAAGAGAAATTAATATGACCCGTCGATCTTTTTCGCTATAATGACGCTCTATCAATTCCTCTTGAATTAATTTATTTAATAGAGGTGTCATATTGGGCCTTGAAATCGCTAAACGCTTTCCAATTTCTGATACTGTTAATGTACCGTGTTCATGTAATAGCAATAACACCTGTGTATGAGATGGTGGCATGTGCCTTTGAGAAGGAAATTCTCCAGGAAGCATAAATTTGCGATAAAAAAGGGGCACTAACGAAAGAAGATGATCAACAATACGTTCCCACTCGCGTGATTCCATATAAAGGCCTCCTTCCATGATTATTGTAACAAAAAAGGTATCGTATAAAAATAGGATTGTTTGGAGCTACCTTAATATTTATAGGACAATACTTGTTTTGTAAATGCATTGGCGATAACTTCATAGCCTTTATCATTTGGATGTACTTGATCATAGAGCAATTCTTTTTTATCATTTGATATTAATTTTCGAATCGGTACAACAATGGACGGTGGATTCGCTTTTGAAATGGAGTAAACAGAATCATTCCAACCATCTAAAAACATATCTGCATACGAGGCGATAGAATCGTCAAGTTGCAAAGGGTTATAGAGTTCAGATAAAATGAGTAAAGCATTTGGATTAAGAGAACGAACTGTCTTCACAATCGTTTTTACATCTGCTTCAAACCGTGCTTTTTCTTTGTTTAACATTTTTATACCATCTATAACACCTACATCGCGCTTGAGACGAAATAAATTATTTCCTCCAATATTAATCGTAATTATATGTGCCTCTCTCATTTTTTGCTGTACATCTTCTGACTGTATCTTTTTGATGAGACGATCTGTTGTAAGGCCGTTTACACCAAGATTTTCTACACGGATCGGCTTATGGATTTGTTCTTCAATTTGTTTGGAAGCCAATTCTGCAAATCCTCCTTGAGTAGAACCATATCCTTTGGCGAGCGAGTCGCCTAGTACAAGATGATAAAACGAATCATTTGTTTGTTTATCAATCCAATGAGAGGGAGATGTTTTTGTTATTTTTCCTCTATTTTCTTTTTGTATTGTCTCATCGTTCTTTTCAAAGTATGAATAAGAAATGACTAGAAGGAGGAGACAAACAATAACGAAGATGACCTTTTTCATACATTTATCCTCCTTGTAATTGGTAATTGTATCATATTGGACAGTATAAGCAACGGAAGGATATATTATATTTTTATGAAAAGTTTACAATAACTTTACAGAAAATTTGTAGAAGTATGTCAAAAATTATTGACGATATGAAAGTATGTTCGATATGATAATGTCAGATAAGTAACGACATATCGCTCTGTTAAGAAGAAAAAAGAGAGAAAGGTATTACAAGCTTATTGTATTTGGGACAATTTTATAAGGGGGATTTTTTGTGAAAAAATCAAAGAAAGTGTTAGCCGGAGCAACGCTTGCATTAGGTGTTATAGCCCCGCAAGTAGCACCAACTATTGCTCATGCGGAAGGACAGGCGGAGGAGAGCACAGTTCATTTACGAATTTTAGAAACATCTGATATTCATGTGAACTTAATGAATTATGATTATTATCAAACAAAAACTGATAATAAAGTAGGGCTTGTTCAAACGGCAACGCTTGTGAATAAAGCGCGTGAAGAAGTAAAAAACTCTGTTTTATTTGATGACGGAGATGCGATACAAGGAACACCCCTTGGGGACTATGTAGCGCAAAAAGGGTTGGACGGGAATTATGTACATCCATTATATCGTGTAATGAATTTAATGAAGTATGACGTCATTTCTTTAGGAAATCATGAGTTTAACTATGGCTTAGATTATTTAAAGAAAGCAATTAGTAAGACTGAATTCCCAGTTATTAATTCAAATGTTTATAAAGATGACCATGATGATAATGAAGGAAATGATGAAAATTACTTTAAACCATATCATATTTTTGAAAAAGAAGTAGAAGATGAATCTGGTCAAAAGCATAAAGTGAAGATTGGTGTAATGGGATTTGTACCACCACAAATTATGAACTGGGATAAGGCGAATTTGGAAGGAAAAGTAAAAGCGAAAGATATCGTCCAAACTGCTAAGAAAATGGTTCCAAAAATGAAAGCAGAAGGCGCAGATATTATCGTTGCGCTAGCGCACTCTGGCGTGGATAAAAGCGGTTACAATACAGGGATGGAAAATGCATCATTTTATTTAACAGAAGTTCCTGGTGTTGATGCAGTATTGATGGGACATTCACATACAGTAGTCACAGATACATTTAACGGTGTACCTGTTGTAATGCCAGGTGTTTTCGGTAGCAACTTAGGCGTTATTGATATGCAGCTGAAAAAAGTAGATGGTAAGTGGCAAGTTCAAAAGGATAAATCTACTCCAACAGTTCGCGCTATTGCAGATAGTAAAGGGAACGCATTCGTTCAATCTGATCAAAGATTAGTTGACGAGATTAAAGAGGAACACGAAGCGACGATTCAATATGTTAATACACCTGTTGGGAAAACAACAGCGCCAATTAATAGTTATTTTTCACTTGTGCAAGACGATCCATCGGTCCAACTTGTGACACAGGCACAGAAATGGTATGTAGAAAAGTTGTTTGCTGAAAATGGACAATATAGTAAGTATAAAGGTATTCCTATATTATCGGCAGGTGCGCCATTTAAGGCGGGGGGAAGAAATGGTGCGACATATTATACAGATATTCCAGCAGGTACTCTAGCCATTAAAAACGTAGCAGATTTATATGTGTATCCGAATACGTTATATGCTGTGAAAGTAAATGGTGCACAAGTAAAAGAGTGGCTTGAAATGTCGGCAGGGCAGTTTAATCAAATTGACCCAGCTAAATCTGAAGAACAATCACTTGTTAATATAAGCTATCCTACATATAATTTTGATATTTTAGATGGCCTGAAATATGAAATTGATGTTACACAACCAGCGAAGTACGATAAAGACGGAAAAGTGGTACATCCAACTGCAAATCGCATTGTCAATATGACATATGACGGAAAACCGGTAACAGATGAACAAGAATTTATTGTTGCTACAAATAACTATCGTGGTAGCAGTCAAACATTCCCTGGTGTAAATAAAGGGGAAGTGGTGTATCAATCACAAGATGAAACGCGTCAAATTATTGTGAAATATATGCAAGAGACACCAGTTATTAATCCAGCGGCAGATCAGAACTGGACATTTAAACCAATCCATGCTGAAAAGTTAAATATTACATTTGATTCTTCGCCAAATGCACAAAAGTATATTACGAAAGATGGAAACATTTCTTATGTTGGTCCATCTGAAAATGAATTTGCAAAATATGCAATTGACTTAACGAACAAGAATGAAGAAGAGAAGTCGGTGCCACCAGTAGCAGATGAAGGAAATGAAGAAGAGAAGCCGGCACCACCAATAGCAGATGAAGAAAATAAAGGAGATCAGGCAACACCAGATACTATAAATAAAAATGAAGATGTAACAACTACAAATGTAAGCGAAGAAAAAGAAACAAATAAAATAGAACGAGATCTTCCAAAAACGGGAGCAAATGTTTTTTCAACAATTGGGGCAGGACTTGCTTTTATTGGAGCAGGTATATTCATGTTATTTAGAAGAAAAAAAGCAAATAGATAAGTAAAAAGAGGATTACCGGCGTGGTAATCCTCTTTTTACTTAAGAAATTGTCACAGGTTTTTCTTTCTTCCAAGAAAGGCCCAATCCTGTAAATCCAACGATAATCGTGATAATTGGACAGGCTAGGCAGAAGATGGAGTATGGAACGTAGTCTATTGTTGGAACGCTGAGCACATTTGCCAAGAATACACCACTTACGCCCCATGGTACAAGCGGATTAATAACTGTACCAGCATCTTCTAACACCCTTGATAAATTGCGACGCTTTAAGCCTACTTCATCATATTTATCGGCAAATGCTTGGCCTGTTAAAACGATGGATAAATATTGTTCACCGAGTAAGAAGTTAACGCCGATTGCTGTTGAAGCAGTAGAAATAATTAAACGTGTACTCGTTTTGACGAAATGAGAAATCATGTTCATTAATTGTGTAATAATGCCTAATCCTTGTAGTAAGCCGCCCATAGAAAGGGCTAGAAAAATAAGGGCAATGGACATCATCATACTTTGTAAACCACCGCGGGATAATAAGCTGTCAATGTCTTTTATTCCCGTCTTAGAAACATAACCTTCTTGCATAATTTTCATTAAATCAGCAAGTGAGGTACTTGGTTTGAAAAGAAAGAGAATGATAATACCTGCGACAATACCAGCAAGTAATGTTGGAACGGCCGGAACCCTTTTAAAAGCAAATATGAAGAGCAACAAAATAGGAATAAGTGTCACAATTGAAATGGTTGAATTTTTCTCTAGAACATTTATAAAGTTAGAAAAATCAACATTCCCTGCCGAGCCTTTTCCTAAAATAAAGAAGGCGATAAAAGCAATGATAAAAGCAGGAATTGTCGTCCAAAGCATGTTGCGAATATGCTCGAATAAGTCTACCCCAGTTACAGCTGGAGCTAAATTTGTTGTGTCTGATAAAGGTGACATTTTATCACCGAAGAAAGCTCCAGAAATAATTGCTCCTGCGATCAGTGCTGCGTCGTAGCCAAGAGCAGTACCCATTCCCATAAATGCAAGTCCGACTGTTGCAGCTGTTGTAAAAGCACTACCAATACTTGTTCCGACAATTGCACAAACGACAAATACCGTTGGGATGAAGACTTTAGGTGATACAAGTCCAAATCCGTATACCATTAATGTTGGAATAGTTCCAGCTGCAATCCAAACGCTAATTAAAACACCAACGAGTAAGAAAATAAAAATAGATGGAATACCCGCTGAAATACTACTTATCATACCTTTTTCCATAGTAGACCACGAAACCTTTTTCATAAATCCGAACGCTAATAACACAATAATGCCAAATAAAATAGGAATATGTGGTGATGTCTCTAGTTTAATAACACTAAAACCGATACAAAAAAAGATAAGAACCGTTAAAAGAACTGATTCAATTTTTGAAACCATTGTTTGCCCCTCCTAATAAATGAAAATCATTCTTTTTTAATTAAAATTCGCCAATATTATATATTTCCTTCTAAAATGTTAGAATTTTTTGACAAATAACAAATAATTGTTTGCTGGCATAAAAAAATGCCCCTGCAAAATATGCAGGGACGAAAAAAATCGCGGTACCACCCTAGCTTGTGAAAAAAGATAACACAAAATAAGGGAGAAAACGCACCATCAAAAATAAAAACGCCCCTGCAAAATATGCAGGGACGAAAAAATCGCGGTACCACCCTAAATTGTGAAATGATTCATTTCACCACTCTGTAGAAATAACGGTCTATTCACCGTCTTTTACTACTCCAAATGTTTCGTAAAAGAAGCTCCAGGGGGTAATTCATAATTCGCTCTGTACTAGTTTGCACCAACCACCAGCTCTCTGTAATCAGGAAACGAAATACTACTAAATCCTATCAACGCCGAATTCATATGATGTTAGTTAAATTTTTAACACATATAGATCTTGCATGTCAATAAAAATGTGAATTATTTTTTATAGAAAATAAAGGAGAAAGTTTTATTATAATGAATTTGTTCGTTATAATGAATAGTGAAAGGAGGAGAGAAATGAAGAAAAAACTATTTCTTTTTACAGCCTTATTTATTTTAGTTGGAAGTGCAGGGGTTTACACAGCTTTTGCTGCGGCGCCAGATCAAACAAAACAAAAGAGTACAGAAACGAAAGGAAATCAGAAAGAAAATAGAGAAAAAATTGCTGGAAAATTAGGGGTATCAGTTGAAGGGAAAAGTGAACAGGAAATTCAAGAAGAGTTAAGTAAAGCAAGATATGAAAAAAGACATGAGTTATTAATCGAGCACGCAAGACAGCTTGGAATTGATACGGAAGGAAAGAAAAATGAGGAAATTATTCTGGAAATCGGTAAGATTCAGCATGGAAGATGAAGCGACTTATCATAGGATAAGTCGTTCTTTTTTAAGAACGAATCATCGAAAAGGAATTGACAGAAATTTCCCTTTAATGTTAACTTTATTTATAAATAAGTTAACATTAGGGGTGGCAATTATGACAGTAAGTAGTCGTACAAGTGAAAAAATACCGTATACATATGAAGAATTAGCTGAAAAGAATAAAGCATATGTATGGCATCCATTTACACAAATGAAGGATTATATAGCAGAAGATCCTGTTATTATTGAACGGGGTGAGGGGCGTAAATTGTATGATGTGCATGGCAACGCTTATTGGGATGGAGTTTCTTCTATTTGGCTTAATGTACATGGACATCACGTTCCAGAATTGGATGAAGCAATTCGTGAGCAATTAAATAAGATCGCTCATTCTACTATGTTAGGGTTGGCAAATGTACCGTCTATTTTACTTGCAGAAAAGGTTATTGAAGTTGTTCCAAAAGGGTTAAAAAAGGTATTTTATTCAGATTCGGGTTCGACAGCTGTTGAGATTGCAATTAAAATGGCGTTTCAATATTGGCAACATAAAGGGAAACCTAAAAAACAAAAGTTTATTACATTAAAAGAAGCATATCATGGTGATACGATTGGTGCTGTTTCTGTAGGAGCAATTGACTTGTTTCACCAAGTGTATCGTTCTCTTTTATTTCATGTAATCAAAATGCCTTATCCGTATACATATCGTTCTCCATATGGTGATAACAAGGAGGAGATCGTTCAAAAGCATTTGGAAGAAATGGAAGAATTATTGAAACAGAAACATGAAGAAATTGCAGCGCTGATTGTGGAGCCTTTAATGCAAGGGGCTGGCGGCATGATTACAATGCCAAAAGGGTATTTGAAAGGGCTTCGTGATTTATGTACAAAGTATCATGTTTTATTTATTACAGATGAAGTGGCGACAGGATTTGGCCGTACAGGAAAAATGTTTGCCTGCGAGCACGAGGGAGTGACACCGGATATATTAACAGCTGGAAAAGGATTAACTGGTGGGTATTTACCGGTAGCGATTACCGTAACAACAGATGAGGTTTACAATGCTTTTTTAGGTGACTACGCAGAACAGAAAACATTTTTTCATGGCCATAGTTATACAGGAAATCCACTAGGTTGTGCAGTAGCGATCGCAAATCTAGAACTTTATGAAAAAACAAATTTAGTACAAGACGTTGCAAAAAAGGCGGATTATGTAGCGGATAAATTGGCAGCGCTTTATGAGTATAAACATGTTGGTGATATTCGGCAATGTGGCTTGATGATTGGGATAGAACTTGTTGAAAATAAGGAAACAAAAGAGCCGTTTGAATGGACAGAGCGGGTAGGAGTAGAAGTATGTAAACGATCAAGAGAGCTTGGGATGATATTGCGTCCTCTTGGTAACACAATTGTATTTATGCCGCCGTTAGCATCTAAAATAGATGAACTAGATGAAATGTTACGCATTTTATATCAAGCAATTGCAGATATTACGGAGGGGAAATCATGAGTGGCTTTTTTATTACAGCAACGGATACCGAAGTAGGAAAAACAGTCGTTACAGGTGCAATAGCGGGGGTACTTAGAAAGCTTGGACATCATATAGGAGTGTATAAACCATTGCAAAGTGGACATAGCGCTTCTCATCCAGAAGGTGATGCAGCTAGATTAAAGATGGTATCAGGAGTAGAAACAGCAGTGGATAAAATTTGTCCGTATTCGATTGAAGAACCGCTTGCTCCAAGATTGGCAATGCAACGTGCAGGAAGAACGGTAACATTGTCAGATATTACTTCTCATTATAATGAACGAATGGCAGAGTTTAATAGTTTATTAGTAGAAGGGGCAGGTGGACTTGCTGTTCCTTATACAGAAGATGCACTCGTTGTTGACTTTGCTAAGAAATTAAAATTACCGCTTATTATTGTTGCGCGTCCAACATTAGGTACTGTCAATCATACTATTTTAACAATCTCATATGCGAAAGCACAAGGTTTGCAAGTTGCAGGTGTTATTTTATCGGGGTGTAAAGAAGAAGAAAAAGAACGTGTACAAGAAAATAAAAAAATGATTGAAGAGCTAAGTGATGTGCCAGTTTTCGGTTTACTTCCAAAGCTTCAGGAAGGATATACGCGCGATGAACTAATAAAAGCAGCAGAAGAGAGTATTCAGATTTCATATTTAGAGGAGTATATGAAAAATGGAACAAGTATGGAATCTACACTTTCACTCTAGTTTAAATCGCCTAAAAGAAAATTCACAATACCGTGAAGTAGTTGTAACGAATCAAGCTGAAGAAACATGGCTGATTCGGAATGGAGCGCGTATGCTGAATTTGGCATCAAATAATTATCTCGGTTTAGCGGGGGATAGTCGGTTAAAAGAAGCGGCTATCGAAGCGATAAGGAAATATGGTGTAGGAGCGACGGCATCACGACTTGTTGTAGGGAACTATTCCCTTTATGAAGAGGTAGAAAAGAGTATTTGTGATTGGAAGCATACAGAGAAAGCAATGATTGTGAACAGTGGATATACAGCGAATGTTGGAGCTATTTCTTCTCTAATGGGACGCCATGATGTCGTTTTCAGTGATAAATTAAATCATGCTAGTATTGTTGACGGAGTGAAACTGAGCGGTGCAAAGCAGAAACGATATCGTCATAATGATTTACATCATTTGGAGCAACTACTACAAACAACACCTTCTGAAAAAAGAAAATTAATTGTAACAGATACGGTGTTTAGTATGGATGGAGATGTTGCTTATTTAAAAGAATTGATTGCATTGAAAGAAAAATATGGAGCGCTTCTTATGATTGATGAAGCACATGCAAGCGGCATATATGGGAAACATGGTGCTGGACTTGCACATGTGGAGACGGAGCTTTCTAGAAAAATTGATATTCATATGGGAACATTTAGTAAAGCGTTAGGTTGTTATGGGGCTTATTTAGCAGGAAATGAAGTTTGCATTGATTATATGAGAAACAAGATGAGAAGCTTTATTTTTACAACGGCATTGCTACCAGGTGTACTCGCAACCATACAATGTGCAATTGACATTGTGAAAGAAGACGAGGCAAGACGAAAAAGACTTTTAGAAAATGGAGCGTATTTTCGTAATGCGTTAAAAGAAGCTGGATGTAACATTGGTAATAGTTCAACACATATTGTTCCAGTTATTGTAACGTCGAATGAAGCAGCTATACGCTTTAGTGGAAAAGTACAAGAAGCAGGAATTGTAGCGATTGCAATTCGGCCACCAACTGTTCCGCATAATAGCTCGCGCATTCGATTTGCAGTGACATCTGAGCATACAAAGTCTGATTTAGAGTGGGCGATTCAGCAAATTGTGAACATTGGAAAAGAAGAGGGGATTGTGGAATGAAACAACTTAAGTTAATCTTTATCCCTGGATGGGGGATGGAAAAACAAGTATGGAGTCCAATCCTTTCACTTTTGCAGGAAAGTTTTGCTGAGCATGTTGAGTGGCATGATGTAAAAGAAATCAATGAATTTGCAAAGCGGGTAGAAAAAGCTGCTGAAGGATATGATGTCATTTTAATCGGGTGGTCGCTTGGAGCGTTAGTTGCCCTTGAAGCATGTAACAATGTGAAAACAAAGGGAATGATTTTAATAAGTGGTACAGCAAAGTTTACAGTGGATGAAAGGTATACACATGGCTGGAAGCCTTCTTTTGTTGAGAGAATGAAAAGAAATATAGAAAAGCGAAAGAATGAGACATTGAGCCGTTTTTATATAAGCATGTTTGCTGAAGAGGAGAGCGCTGTAAAAGAATCATTCGTAAATATGATAAAAGAATTTCAAGGTGATTCGATAGCGTCTTTACAAACCGGGCTCGATTATTTAATAAGAGCGGATATGAGGGAACGCTTGAAAGGTGTAAATATACCAATGTTGCTTTTACATGGAGAAAAAGATCCTATTTGTCCTTTGTCTGCTGCTCATTACATAAAAGAAAAGACAAATGCAACGCTTAAGGTGATTCAGCAAGCGGGGCATGCAATTTGTGTAACGAATTTTGAATATTGTGCAAATGAAATTAACAAATTCATAGAGGGGATACAAAATGATCAATAAAACATTGTTGCAAAAACGATTTAATAGAGCGGCTGTATCCTATGATCAATATGCCAATGTACAAAAGAAAATGGCTCATCATTTGCTTTCGCAGTTGGAAAGGCGGTATAGCAGGGCAGCGGCAATTCGAATTTTAGAACTTGGCTGCGGAACGGGATATATTACAGAGAAGCTTGTGAATGTATTTCCGAATGCACAGATTACAGCTATTGATTTCGCGGAGAGTATGATTGCTGTCGCGAAAAAAAGCCGCCATGTGGATAAGGTTACATTTCGATGTGAAGATATTGAAAAACTTATATTAGATGACTTCTATGATGTCATCATCTCAAATGCGACATTTCAATGGTTAAATGATTTGCAGGTGTCGCTTGCAAAGTTATATGAGCATTTAGCTAAGGAAGGCATCTTATTATTTTCAACATTTGGAAATCGAACGTTCCAAGAACTCCATTATGCTTTTGAACGAGCGAAAGAAGAAAAAAATATAGAAAATCATGTATCAGTTGGACAGCGCTTTTTTACAAAAGCGCAGTTGCAAAATATATGTTCCATAAACAAAGGGAATGTTCATGTATCTGAAACATGTTACATAGAGAAATTTACTCATATTAGAGACTTTTTTAAGTCGATTCGAAAAGTTGGTGCAACAAATAGTAATGAAGAAACGTATTGTCAAAGTCCTTCTATCTTTCGAGCGATGCTTCGCATATATGAGAGAGATTTTACGAAAGAAGGAGAGATTATAGCAACGTATCATGCTTTATTTGCGCATATTGAAAAAGAGGGGAAGAGGAGAAATGAAACAAGTACAAACAAAAGTAGATTGGAAGAAAATTGCGTTTGAAGTGATAGAAGGGAAAAGGATAACGAAAGAGGATGCGTTAGCGATTTTAGAAGCAGATGATACAGAAGTATTAAATATTATGAATGCTGCGTATATGATTCGTCATCATTATTTTGGTAAAAAAGTGAAATTAAATATGATTATTAATACGAAATCGGGATTATGTCCAGAAGATTGTGGGTATTGTTCTCAATCAATCGTTTCTGAAGCACCGATTGATAAATATGCTTGGTTGACACAAGAAAAAATTGTTGAAGGAGCACATGAAGCAGTCCGCCGCAAAGCTGGAACATATTGCATTGTTGCATCTGGTCGTCGTCCAACAGACAAAGAGGTAAATCATGTCATTGGTGCGGTGAAAGAAATTAAAGAAACAACGGATTTAAAAATATGTTGTTGCTTAGGCTTTTTAAATGAGGATCAAGCAAACCGATTAGCTGAGGCCGGGGTTCACCGTTATAATCATAACTTGAATACACATGCGAATCATTATGATAATATTTGTTCCACACATACGTATGATGACCGAGTAGATACGGTAGAAAAAGCGAAGCAAGCGGGCATTTCTCCTTGTTCTGGTGCAATCTTTGGAATGGGAGAAACGAAAGAGGAGCGCGTAGAAATTGCTTTTGAGTTACAACGGTTAGATGCAGACTCTATTCCATGTAATTTTCTCGTTTCTGTAAAAGGAACTCCGCTTGAAGATCGAAAAGAATTAACGCCAGTAGAGTGTTTAAAAATATTAGCGATGATGCGTTTTGTAAATCCTTCTAAAGAAATTCGAATTTCAGGAGGCCGTGAGCTTAATCTAAGATCTGTACAGCCGTTAGGATTATTTGCAGCAAATTCGATTTTCGTTGGAGATTATTTAACAACGGTAGGTCAAGAGCCAACAGCAGATTGGGGGATGATTCAGGACCTAGGGTTTGAAATTGAGGAATGTGCATTATAAGTAGGAAAAACCAAGCTTTTAAAGAAAGCTTGGTTTTTGTAATTAAAATGTAATAAAGTGGAAAGGATGCTGTCTGGAAGCGGTTTGCTCCTGGAAATAAAAAAAGTTTGGCCGAATTTTCCAACCTAAAATGGTACATAGTAAAAGTGTAATTTACATTGGGTTGGAGGATTTTACATGCACAAGTATATATTGGCTATTATGACGACACTTATTTTAGTAAAAGCGATTAGTTCAGATCCTGTAAAAGCAGCTCAAACCCCTGAACAGAAGGAAATGCAACAAAGAATTGAACAACATTTTCGAACAAAAGCAGAACACTTTGGGATTAAAACTGAGGGAAAAGATTTAAAAGAGGTAAGAAAAGAATTACATATTGTAGAGGAAGAAAAAAAGAGAGAAAATGTTTGGAAAACAGCACAAAATTTACGAATTAAGACAGAGGGAAAAACAATGGAAGAGTTAATTCGAGATGTACGAAAAAAAGTAAGAAAATAAGGAATTTGATTTCATTTTGAGAAACATAAAAAAGAGGCAAACGCCTCTTTTTTATGCCCATTGTTTTGATAAATGAGCCATTTCAATTGCAGAAACGGCAGATTCATAGCCTTTATTTCCAGCTTTTGTCCCTGCGCGTTCAATTGCTTGTTCAATTGTTTCAGTAGTTAGTACGCCAAAAATAACGGGAATTTCTGTTTGCAGTGATAAAGATGCCACCCCTTTAGCAACTTCATTACAAACATAGTCATAATGCGATGTAGCCCCGCGAATGACAGTACCGAGTGTAATAACGGCATCATACTTCCCGCTATTTGCCATTTTTTTAGCGATGAGTGGAATTTCAAATGCACCTGGAACCCATGCAACATCAATATGATCTTCTTCTACACCATGTCGTTTTAAGCCGTCTAATGCGCCCCCTAACAGTTTGCTTGTAATAAATTCATTAAAACGTCCTACTACTACTCCAATTTTTAATCCTGTACCTACTAAATGACCTTCGAATACCATCATGATCTCTCCTTCAAATAGATTATAAGTTTAATAAATGACCTAATTTTGTTACTTTTGTCTGTAAATATGTTTCATTTTCTTGTTTTGTTGGCATTTGCAACGGTACGCGCTCAACAACTTCTAGTTCGTATCCTTGTAAGCCAGCAATTTTTCTTGGATTATTTGTTAATAAACGCAGCTTTTGTAATCCTAAGTCTTTTAATATTTGTGCGCCGATACCATAATCGCGAAGGTCTGCTGGAAATCCTAACTTTTCATTTGCTTCTACTGTATCTAGCCCTTCTTCTTGTAATTTATAAGCGCGCAATTTATTGAGAAGTCCAATGCCGCGTCCTTCTTGTTTCATATAAAGAAGCACACCTCTACCTTCACGCTCAATTTGCGTAAGGGCAGCATGGAGTTGTGGACCGCAATCACAGCGGCAAGAGCCGAAAACGTCCCCAGTTAAGCATTCGGAATGAACGCGGACAAGAACAGGCTCATCTGTTGAAACATCCCCTTTTATAAGTGCGATATGTTCTTTTTGATCTAGAGAATTTGTGTAACCAATCGCATGAAATGTACCAAATTCAGTTGGTAGTGTAATTTCAACTTCTTTTGTCACAAATGTTTCGTGATGGCGCCGATACGCAATTAAATCTTCAATTGTAATCATTTTTATATCAAATTGTTTAGCAACTTGTATTAAATCAGGGACGCGAGCCATCGTGCCATCTTCTTTTATAATTTCACAAATAACTCCTACTGGTTCTGTACCGCATAGTTTTGCAAGATCCACCGCTGCTTCCGTATGACCAGCGCGACGAAGTACACCGCCATCTTTTGCAATTAGCGGAAAGATATGCCCAGGACGATTAAAATCGCTCCCCTTAGAAGATGGATTTAATAATTCGCGCACAGTTGTCGCACGCTCATGGGCACTAATTCCTGTTGTTGTAGAAAGATGGTCAATACTAACTGTAAATGCAGTATGATGAGAATCAGTATTTTGAGATACCATAGGTTCTAGTTGCAGACGTTTCGCATAGTGCTCTGTAAGTGGTACACATACAAGACCGCGTCCATGTGTAATCATAAAATTGATTGTTTCCGGTGTAATATACTCGGCTAAGGCGATAAAATCACCTTCGTTTTCACGGTTTTCGTCATCACATACAATAATGACTTTTCCTTGTTTTAAATCTTCTAGTGCTTCTTCAATACGATGAAACATCGTGCTTCCCCCTTATAGAAATCCGTTTTCTTGTAAAAAACTTTCTGTAACTGAATTGCTCCGCTTTGTTGGTTGTGACATAAACCGTTCGATATATTTTCCAATCATGTCACACTCAATATTGACGATATCCCCAGTGCCTTTTGTACCAATAATAGATTCGCTTACTGTATGGGGAATGAGCGAAATTATAATGGAATCGTCAGCCACATCAAATATCGTTAAACTCGTACCGTCAATTGCAACGGAACCTTTTTGTAAACAATAGCGAAGTAAATGATTGGGCATTTTGATTTTGTAATATATGGCATTATAATGTTGTTTTTTACTTACAATTGTGCCAATGCCATCAATATGACCTGTAACAAAATGTCCACCAAAACGTCCGTTAGCTGCCATAGCCCGTTCTAAATTCACTTGAGAATGTTGCTTTAGCATGCGAAGTGACGTTGATTTCATTGTTTCAGGCATCACATCAACCGTGAAATGAGATTCGGTAAATGATGTAACAGTTAAGCAAATACCGTTAACGGCAATGCTATCTCCTATTTTGACATCTGATAAAATGAAGCGTGCTTGAATTGTTAGTTTCATTGCTTCTCCGCTTTGTTTTATAGTTGAAACGGTTCCTAATTCTTCTACGATTCCTGTGAACATGAAGGCACCTCATTTCGCTTTCTAGCAATGATTTTTATATCATTACCAATCTGTGTCATCTTTTGAAATTGTAAGGAAAGTGCATCTTGTAGCTGTATAAAACCAGTGCCCCCAAACCAAGTAGGAGCATCTTTTCCACCAATTAATTTGGGGCTTATATAGGTTACAATTTCATTGAAACAACTTGCTTCTAAAAAACTTGCATGTATAGACTGTCCTCCCTCTACAAAGAGTGAGAGAATTTGCTTTTCTCCAAGCAGAGTGAGAAGGTCTTGAATTTCAATGCAATCTTTATTCATTTGTAATACAGATACATGTTCAGATGTGTATTGTAATATTTGATCTTTTTGAACGTTTTTTCCAACGATAATCCATGTTGGAGCTACTCGGTCTGTCACCACACGAGAGAGAAGCGGCGTTCGTAAATGTGTATCTAAAATAATCCGAATTGGATTTTTACCTCCATTTGGAAGGCGGGTAGTTAACGATGGATTATCAGCAATGACTGTATTTACTCCGACGAGAATCGCATCGTGTGTGTGTCGATAGTGATGAACATCATCGCGGGCTGCGTCTTCTGTAATCCATTTACTTTCCCCAGTAGTAGTTGCAATTTTTCCATCTAAGCTCATTGCTGTTTTTAATGTGACAAAAGGGTGCTTTGTTTTCATATAGTGAAAAAAGTATCGATTTAAGGAAAGCGCCTCTTCTTCTAAAATACCAGTTGTCACATGAATACCTGCTTCTTCTAATTTCTTTTTCCCATTGCCAGCAACAAGAGGATTGGAATCAAGCGTAGCGATTACAACGCGTTTGATTTTCTTTTTAATAAGCAAGTCACAGCATGGTGGGGTTTTTCCAAAGTGGCTGCATGGTTCAAGTGTGACATATACAGTTGCACCTTTTGCATGAGCACCGGCCATGCGCAGTGCATGAACTTCTGCATGTTCTTCACCTGCACGAAGATGAGCCCCCATTCCGACGATTTTCCCATTTTTCACAACAACAGCACCGACCATTGGATTTGGACTTGTTTGCCCCGCTGTACTTTGCGCCAGCTGTAAAGCAATTTTCATATATTCTTGGTCCGTCATTTCTTTCACCTCTCCTAAGAAAAAATCAAAAAACCCCAAGGATGATATCCTTGGGGTTTGGGAGACGTGATTTCTAGAAATATAGTACGAATACGAAAGTACAAGAAAGAAACCTAGCTATGTTTTATATTTTTGCATAGAAAAGAAGCCTAGCAAAAATATATTTTTTTACACGCTAGTTTACATAGTTTATTTCAGCATAGAAAAAATAGGTATATGAAATAAAGCATATACGATTATGAACAGTGTGCATGCTAAAATAAAGGTGTATTCGCTATATAAGCACTAGAAAACATATCCTTCTCCCATCCAGACTATACTGTCGGCTCTAGAGTTTCACTAGATCCACCGTTTTCAATTTTGAAAACGGGTCACGGACTTAGAAGCGTGCACTTCATCACCGCCGGTTGGGAATTTCACCCGACCCCGAAGGATGCTGTTTGCTCACATTATAGCACAAAAAATAAAAAAGGATAGAAAAAAATACTCGAATATGGAGAATTGCGTGACAATAAATGGGGGAAAATCGTTGGGAGAGAAGGGAAGAGGATAGATAATAATTTTTTGCTGAAGTTAGAAAAAGCATGCACCTCGATTGATGCATGCTTTATCAAAATTATTTTGTTTCTGGAGCACGAACAACGGATTCAAACTTGCCCTTATGTGCTGCGTCGCAATAAGGCATATTTTTTGATAAACCACAGCGACATAAAGAAAATGCAGGTTTCGCTGGGAAAGCATTCCCTTGCGAATCGACTAATTCCACATCCCCTGTAATGCGAAATGAGCCATTGTCATTTACTTTAATTTGTACTTTTGCCAACAGAATTCCCTCCTTCCAAACGCTTAAGTTCATCATATAATTGCAAGAGGGAACTTGACAATACAAAACTTACTTTGTCTGAAAGAGAGGAGAGTGTTATAATATCGTTTATAACTGATTATAGTAAGGTGACTAAGTATGAATAAACAATTACGTACACTACAAAATGTTGCAAATGAGCGCACATGGGCGTCTTTTTTAAATGATAATCATCCATATAGTTTACTTCATTGGTCAATTGCAGGTGTGGGGCAAGAGGCGAAAGATGTATGGTTATTACAAGATGAGGTAACGTTTCAAACAACTGAATTTGCAACACTTGATGAGGCAATGAAGTGGATTTCTGAAAATATGGAACAAATTACAGATGTTTTAGCACAGTAATAGAAAAAACAGGCTTAAGCGAGCCTGTTTTTTGTTTCTTTTACATAAGTTTCTAAAAATTGATCGACGGCATATTCATATTCTTGTTTGTTTTCATTATAAGAGCAAGCATGTGCACCACGCTCTGCAATATAGAGCTGTTTATTATCATTCTTTGCATCGTATAGCGCTTTTGTCATGTCACATAAAATATAGTCGTCGTCTTTACTATGAATAAAGAGGACGGGATTATTTATATTTTTTATACAATCAATTGGTGAAATTTCACCGATCGTATAACCATCACGAACTTTTAAAAATGCATTTGCTAAAGGTAACAACGGCCATTTTGGTAAATGGAATTCCACTTTCAATCGATGCTGAAGTTGCTCGTAAAAATCAGAAAATGGACAATCTGCGATATAAAAATCAGCGCCATCTTCAATCATTCCTGCATATTGTAGAAGAATAGCAGCTCCCATTGATTCTCCATGAATACCAAGTAGAATATTTGTACCAAAGCGAGTTTTCAGCCAATCCACTACAGCTTTTAAATCATACTTTTCATAATACCCATAACTTGTTGTCTTGCCACCGGATTGACCGTGTCGACGGTGATCGTAAATGAATACGTTATATCCTCTTTTTAAAAATAAATTTGCATATTTGATAGAATTTATTTTATTAACCGTTACACCGTGACAAAAAATCATGAATTTATTGGAATGACCTGTAGGAATATAATATCCGTGAATGTCGTATCCAAATTGTGAAGGAATCCAAATTTCTTCTTTCGGTAAGGCTTGAAAATCACTTAAGTGAAAGTGTTTTTTTGTTTCGCGTTCTAAAATTTCTTCGTCTGTTTTTTTCTTTAAATACATGACTTTATTCGTAAAAAAAATACCAATACCAATTAACGCACCTAGTATCGTTAGTACTGTCATAAAAATACGTTTCATACCTTACCTCATCCTCCAAAGAACTTTTACATATGATACACTTATATTGTATCATAGTAGTTTAAAAAGGTGGGAACAGGGAATGATTCAAATACAAAAAATTACAGATGAGATGAGAGATACGATTCGAAATTTTATGTGTAAAAATTGGGGTAGCACAATGATGGTTTCCAAAGAAAGAGCTCATCAATTAGACGAATTACCAGGATTTGTTGCAATTGAAAATGACAGAATAGTAGGAATTATAACGTTTGAATTAAAAGAAAGCATGTGTGAAATTGTGTCATTAGATAGTTTTGCTGAAAGGAAAGGGATTGGCACGAGACTTGTAGAATGCGTAATGACATTAGCTCGCGAGCATATGTGTAACAAAGTATGGCTCATTACGACAAATGATAATACGAACGCACTTCGATTTTATCAGAAACGTGGTTTTATCATGACAAATTTGTACGTCGATGCCGTGGAGAAGGCAAGGGAAATGAAAAAAGAAATACCGTTTTTTGGCTATGATGATATTCGTATATTGCATGAAATTCAACTCGAATATAGGTTATAAACGGTCGTTTATGTAACAATTTTCAGAAATATAAAATAACAAACTTGACGATATACATTTTTTAGTTTAATTTTTAATTGTAAACTATTACCATATCAAGGGGTGACGATGTGGCAACAATACGTGATGTTGCAAAAGTAGCCGGTGTTTCAGTCGCAACCGTTTCACGAGTCATGAATGAAAAAGGATATGTTCATGAAGATACAGTTAAACAAGTGAAACAAGCAATTGAAGAATTAAACTATAGGCCCAATGCGGTAGCGAAAGCTTTATTTAAAAAATCTTCAACAATTATCGCTATACTTGTGCCGAATTTACGGAATCCATCCTACATAACTTTACTTCGTTTTATAGAAGAATCGGCATATCAAGAGGGGTATCAAGTAATTGTTTGTAGTGTGGAAAATAAAAGGAATTATATAGATATATTATCTAGAAATCATATAGCTGGAATTCTTATGACGGAGGAAGTCTTTCGGGAAGTAGGAGAAGTTTCAGTTCCGTTTACTGTAATAGATGCGAAAGTACCGCTTTTCGAATATTATCAAAGTGCAAAAAAGGCCGTTACTATGCTTAAGGAAAAAGGATGCCATTTTCTAGCGTATATTGGAGAAAAGGATCGTAGTGAAGAGATGGAGGAGCATATATCTGGTTTTTTAGATGCAGTTTGGGAAGAGGAAATACCGTATCGAGTAGAAACTTTAGAAGGAGCTACGGAAAAGCGATATCAAGAAGTATTACGAAAATATCCATACGTAGACGGTATTGTAGCTTCAAGTGATAAAGTTGCTATTTCTATTATTCGTGCAGCAAATTCCCTTGGCATTCATATACCGAATGAATTGCAAGTGATTGGATTTAAGGGGAGTATGCAAGGAGAATGGATAAACCCATCATTATCAACGATAGAAAACTGTTATGAAAAAAGAGTAGTGTATACTTTGCAACAATTAGTTGGGAAAATAAAGAAGAAACAAGTGAAACATGAAGTTGTGAAAACGGAATTTGTATTTATAGAAAGAGAATCAACGAAGTGAAAAAGGTGCGCTTGAACAGCGCACCTTTTTATAGTGTAATTGCGGCAATAAATCCGAATAAAAGTAATGGAATATTGTAGTGTAGAAAAGTTGGCACACATGTATCCCATATATGGTGGTGCTGCCCATCCGCATTTAATCCTGAAGTAGGTCCGAGTGTACTATCGGATGCCGGAGAACCTGCATCGCCTAATGCCCCCGCTGTACCAATGATGGCAATTGTTGCCATTGGGCTAAATCCAAGTTGGATACAAAGAGGAACGAAAATGGTTGTTAAAATGGGAATAGTAGAAAAGGAGGATCCAATTCCCATTGTGACGAGTAATCCAATAATAAGCATAAGAAACGCTGCAAGCGGTTTGCTATTTCCGATTAAATGAGCGCTCGCTTGCACAAGTGATTCAACATGTCCTGTCTTTCTTAAGACAGCGCCGAAACCAGCAGCAGAAATCATAACAAACCCAATGAAGGACATCATCCGCATGCCACTTGTTAAAATAGCATCTGCCTCTTTAAGAGGAAGACTTCCACTAATGGATAATACGATAATTCCTGCTAAGGCACCAAAAATCATTGATTCTGTTGTTAATTGAACAGTTAACGTTGCCAGAATAGACAATAATCCAAATATAATGCTTCTTTTTGTATAAGGAATATCTTCATTCGCTGTGCCTTGAATCGTTTTCGTTTCATACGTACGCGGTTTGCGATAAGTAATGAATATAGCTATACATAATCCGATTATCATACCAATTGCTGGGATAGTCATCGCCTTAGGAATGAGAGATACATCAAATGTAAGTCCGCTTTGCTGAGCATTTGTTTGTAAGACGTCATGATAAATTTTCCCGAATCCAGCTGGTATCCACATATAAGGTGTAATTAACCCAAAAGTAATGAGACATGTCACCAATCTGCGATCTATTTTCAATTCATTTAACACTTTTAAAAGTGCTGGAATTAAAATTGGGATGAAGGCGATATGAACTGGAATCACATTTTGTGAAAAACAGGCCATTGCCAGAATAATAAATAAAATGAGTATTTTGGAATACATTTGTTTCTTTGTGTCTTTATCATTTCCAATTATGTTTAGTGCAGCGTGAATCATCGCATCAGGTAGTCCAGTTTTCGAAAGGGAAATAGCAAATCCACCGAGCATCGCATAGCTTAAAGCGATTGGTGCACTGTTTCCAAGGCCAGTAGTAAATACGTTAATTGTTTCTGAAATACTAAGGCCACCGATTAGCCCACCTGTTAAAGCACCAACAATAATGGCGACAATGACTTGGACACGTAATAAACTAAGCAATAGCATGACGGCTACTGCGATAAGTACAGCATTCATAATCAATATAATCTCCTAAACTTTATTCTGTTTATATCATTTTTACCGTAAAGAATGCGTTCGAAGCATTTAAAGTTGCGACATACCATTATAAAATGTTTTCACAAAAATGTAAAAGGGTACAAAAATGATTAATGTGAAAAGGACAATTCTTGTTTAATGGAATGTAAAGAGTGAGCAAATCGTTCTGGTTCTTCCAAATTCGGGGAATGTGCGGAATTTGGAAACCAAATCATTTTCTTGATTGGCGCTCGAATCCTATCGCAATATTGTTGTACAAGTGCATAAGGAGTTTGATAATCGAAGCGGCCAGAACAAAAATAAATTGGGATCGACAATTCTAAAATAGTTGAGAAAAAATCAACGGTTAACATCTCTTCCCATAATGTTCCTGACTTTACATTACCGGCGAGAAATTTCAACCAATCAAGCAAAGTATATTCTGAAGAAAAGAAACCTTTTCGAATAAAGGAAAATGAAGAACCGTTTTGAACGGCACCTCCAAATATGCTAAGCCACCTTCTTTGAATCATCAGCCGTTTCATGTCTAAGAAAGGTGGATTTCCTAATTTTGTAAGAGAGGTCAATGCTCGTGTATGTCCATGTTTTTTGGCGGAATGAATTAAGTGTTGAAATAAAAGTTCTTCGTTTTGCTTCATGTGTACAATTTGTCCAATACCAATATAAGCTTTGATATATTCTGGATACGTATGTGCGACTTTTAATCCAATAATGCTGCCCCATGAATGTCCAGCTAAAAATAAGTTTTTTCGGTTAAAGCGAGATAGAAGATATCGAATGACTTCCACTGTATCTGAAATGAACTGTTCAATGGTGAAAGGAGTTTGAATATCTCGCCATGAAAAAGACTTTCCCGCCCCGCGCTGATCCCAATTGACAACGATAAAATGCTTTTCTAACTCTGTTTGAAAATGGCGAATAAATCCGATTTGCGCCATACCAGGCCCACCGTGGCAACATAACAAGATAGGGTTTGTTACGGCTCGCCCGCGTATAAGTAAAGATTGTTTTCGGTTGTTAATCATTACGCTTTCAATCGTAGCGATACTACCAGGGATGAGCTGTTTATTTTCAGTGTAAAACGATGGAGTGTGGCTACGAAAAAGCATGTGAAAAACCTCTCTTTCTTCAATCGTATATGTATCGCACAAGCTGGGGAATTTGCATATACTGTTAGAAAATCATTGTATCATAACTTACTATCTGTATTTCAAGTATGTGAGCTCTGGAGGGGGGAGAAAAAAGTGACAATTGGAGAAATTATAGATCGCTTAAATAAACGGGAACCGATCGCAATTCTTGCAAAACGTCTCGAAATGAGCCCCTATACATTGTCAAAAAAGTTAAGAATGCTTGGATATGAATATGACAGTGAGCAGAAGAAACGAATATTTACTGGAGAGGGAGAAGAACCTCGTCATTTATACCTCCAGGAGGCCATAGCATTGCAGTACGTAAAGACGGATTATCAAGTATTAATTTATGAACAATTGCAGAGCATATATGAATTATTACAAAGAAGAGAGGAACGCTTTTTTCTAAAGAAAAAAGATTGCAAGAAAAAAAAGAAACGTACGTTTTCTATATGTACGGAAGTGCTAGAGCAATTAGATGATCTATGTAGCACGAAAGGGATGCATAAATCTCAAGCAGTAGAAGAGGCATTACAAGAATTTCTAAAAAAATATGAGATATATGATGATTGAACGATGAACAATACGAGATAGCTACCTACTTTTTGAGTGACAACGATTCTGTTATTTTCTTAAAAGAGGCGCTTTCTCGGTAACGATATTATGATGCGGAGAAATTGAAACTATTTGTGCGTAGTGAGACTTCCATCTTTAACGAAAGAGAAGCGAAAGAATACAAAATCAATAAAAAACCCCCTATTTTTAATAGAATAGAGGGTTTTGAGAGTTAGTTCACCCTTTGTATCCTTCCGTCAATCGTTGGTTGGATTGGTTCTTTCATTTGTTTGACGTAATCAACTAACGCTTCAAAATCAGTTGGACCTGTTTCAGCATTTTGCCCATTTTTAAAGCTAATGAATCCATCTCCACCTGAAGCTAGAAAAGCGTTGGCAACAACACTGTATGTTTTGGAAGGAGCGAGTTCTTCTCCATTGGCTAGACGAATCGTTGTTACTTTTTCACCATCTGGCTTATTGGCATCCCAACTATATTGAATACCGGAGATTTGTAGCATCCTTGTTATTCCTTTTTGCCATTGTTGATTTAACAGATCACGGATATCTTGCCCTGTTAAATGTACTTTGATTAATTGGTTACCGAACGGTTGAACTCCGTATAATTCTCCCCATGTAATATCGCCTGCGTCTAAGTCGTTACGAATGCCACCTGGATTCATTAGGGCAATATCAGCTTGCATAGTGGCACGCTGAGCGTCAGCAATGAAATTTCCGAGAGTAGATTCTCCAGCAGCATTTTGTTTCCGATCTAGTGGAGTATTCGTTTTTCCGACAACTTCATTGACAAGAGGTGCAATCTTTTCTTTATATTGATCAAGCTTTTGTTTCACTTGTTTATCAGGTTCTATCCCTTCATGATAGGTTGTAACAATCTCTGCTTTTTTGGAAACAATGTCTTTTGTTTTTCGATCAATTTGTATATCTACATCAGCAAAAGCCGTGCCGTATGAATGAGCTTGTACAAGTAGTTTATTGTTAACTGTTCCATTTACATAAGTGTGACTATGCCCACCGAAAATAATATCGACTTCTGAATCTGTTTCCGTTGCTAAGCGAACGAGATCTCCGTTTGTTACACCATCATGATTCGTCGTACCTCCAACATGAGCGAGAACAACGATGGATTTGACCCCTAGTCTTTTAAGTTGTTTTGTAGCTTTATTAACTGCTTCAACTTCATCTGTAATTTGAACATTTTCGAGCATGGTAGGCATGACAATGTTAGGGGTATCTGTTGTGACTACACCTATGAAGCCAACAGGTACGCCTTGCACCATTTTGACAGTAAATGGTGGTAGAAATAAACGGCCGGTAGATTTGTTGTAGAAGTTGGCAGCGATATATGGAAATTTCGCCCCTTTAAAGTTTCCAGTCTTCTCATGATAACCGCCATAAATAAGGCGATGCATCTCGTTGATTCCTTCATCAAATTCATGGTTCCCAACTGTTCCGACATCAAAACCTAAATCATTTAAAAATTCAATCGTTGGCTCATCCTGTAATAAGGCTGAAATAGGTGGACTAGCTCCAACACTATCACCAGCATGTACCATTAATGTATTTGGGTTTTGTTTTTCACGATCACGTAAATAGGTAGCTAAGTATTCAGCGCCACCTGCTTCCTTGTTATTTATTTTCTTTACCGTATCTAATTGACCATGAAAATCATTGATGCCAAGCATTTGTACATCTATGTAGCGATTTTGTTCTGAAGGTGTTTGAGAGTGAGGTGCAGCAAAGACAGTTGAGCATGTGACCATACTAAAAATAGCAAGGGAAGGAATTATTTTTTTCCACATTATCGATTACTCCTTTTTATAATTTGACATCATACGGCATAATTTTAATAGATTAAGAGAGTTATTTCTACAAAAAATAGCAAGATTTTTGAGAATTAACAAAAAATTATTGATGAATTTACATTTTTACAAATCTTATATTATGTATGAAAGAGAGGATCTGCTCATACGTAGAAACGATTCGGCCTCTTTTTAGTCCAAGTGGTTTAGAATGAGAAAATGAATTGATATAGCTTTTTTATTGTTTAGAGTACCGCATTTACCCTATAATGAAGAAAAAAGTAAAAGGTGAGCAAGACATGAAGAAAAAGAAACAAAGACAAAGTCAAATGAATCAAAAAGAAAAAGATTCTATTACAATTGGAGATCAGCTGAATGCATCGTTAATGGATCAGTTGAAAAGTAAAAAGAAAGAACTACAAGCAAGAATAGAAGAAAAAGAGTTGAAAGAGCAAGAAAGAAAACGCCGAGAACAAAAAGAACGCGAAAAAAATAAGTCGTTTGAAGAACTATTAAGTGAAAGTAATCTAAGTTGGAAAGACTTTAAATAGTAGGAAGAAATCATCAGTAGATTTACGCTGATGATTTTTTACAATCTAGAGGAAAAAGGGGAATTGGGATGAGAAAAATTGTAGTCGTTCCGTATGAAAATCATTGGATTGAGAAATTTCAAGCGGAGGCAAAAAGGTTAAAAGAAGTGATGCCAGAACGTGTGAAAATACATCATATTGGCAGTACATCTGTACCGGGACTCGCTGCGAAGCCAATTGTAGATATGATTATGGAAGTGGAAAATATTGGAAGAGTGGACGAGTGGAATAAGCTGTTTGAAAAGCTTGGTTATATTGTAAAAGGGGAAAATGGTATGATCGGTCGCCGTTACTTCATTCATGGCACAGAAGAAAAACGTTCCTATCATTTACACGTCTTCGAAAGAGGGAATCCAGAAATTGTAAGGCATCTAGCGTTTCGTGACTATATGATGGCACACTGCGAAGAAGCGGAAGCTTATGCAACTTTAAAAAACGAATTAGCTGAAAAGTATACATATGATGGTGGAAAGTATACAGAAGGAAAAACGGAATTTATACGGAATATTGATAAAAAAGCAAAAGAGTGGTTAGGAAATAACGCAAGTGAATAAGCTTGCGTTATTTTTATAGGGAAGAGAAAAATAAAAAATTATGTAAACCGTGTGTATGTTTTGACTTTTTTCGGAAATCTTGTTCAAATGAAGTGAAGGTTATAAAAAAATGATAGAACTGGTCGATTAAGTTTTATATTGCAAGGATAAAGAAGGAGGAGTAATCATGTATATTCCAACAACGACACTTCATAATGGTGTAAAAATGCCAATGCTTGGTTTAGGGGTATATAAAGCCAAAGAGGGAGAGGAAGTAAACCGAGCGGTAAAAACGGCTTTAGAAATTGGGTATCGTTCTATTGATACAGCGGCAGTATATGAAAATGAAAGCGGTGTCGGTGAAGCGGTTCGTAACTCGGGAATTCCGCGTGAAGAGTTATTTATTACAACAAAAGTATGGAATGATAATCAAGGGTATGAAGAGACACTTCAAGCGTTTGAAAAAAGTTTGAAAAAGTTACAAATGGATTATGTAGATTTATATTTAATTCACTGGCCAGTTAGAGGAAAGTATATCGATACATACCGAGCTTTAGAGAAATTATATGAAGAAGGAAAAGTGCGAGCGATTGGAGTTTCTAATTTCCATCAACATCATTTAGAACATCTTTTAGCCAACTGTCATGTGAAGCCGATGGTAAACCAAGTGGAGCTGCATCCAATGCTTGCGCAGTTTGAGTTACGTGACTTTTGTCAAAATGAACAAATTCAAATGGAAGCGTGGAGCCCGTTAATGAGGGGGAGAGAAGTATTTGAGCATCCGATTATTCAAGAGATTGCTAGTAAGTATAACAAAACACCTGCCCAAATTATTTTACGCTGGGATATTCAAAGTGGCATTGTAACCATTCCAAAGTCCGTTACACCATCTCGCATTAAAGAGAATTTTACAATCTTTGATTTTTCATTAACAGAAGAGGAAATGAAACAAATTGATACATTAGATTGTAATGTACGTATTGGGACAAATCCTGATAAGTACGATACGATGTAAAAAAGCTACCATTTGGTAGCTTTTTTATCGATGTAGTGCATATGTATCACATTTTACGGCAGCTTGGATTTGTTTATATTCTTCATTCGTTAATGCACATTTTGAATAAGCTCGTACATTTTCTCGCAATTGTTGAATAGAGCTTGCACCAGGGATGGCAGCTGCTACAATCGGATTGTGTAAACAATATTGAAGCGCAGTTTCAGTTAATGAACGTTCTTTCGTAACTTCTTTTATCGCAGTTAAAGTGCGAGTTAATTCAGGATAAGAATAAGACAAATACTCTTTTTCTTTCACTTTTTCTACTTTTCTCTCATTGTCATCTGTCAATAATCCTTTTGCAAGTGAACCTCTTGCGATAACGCTAATTTGATGTTCTTGAAGCAGCGGAAACCATTCTTCAGGTCGGCGGTTTAATAAGCTATATTCCATCAGTACACTCACGATATTAGAGCGTTTTGCATATTCGCGAATCACATTTGGACGAATCGAAGAGATACCGTAATGGCGGATGATTCCTTCTTGTTTTAACTCTTCAAACGCTTCAATTATTTCTTCAATCGGATCTTCTATCGTTCCTCCATGTAGTTGATATAAATCAATATAATCAGTTTGAAGGCGTCTTAAGCTTTCTTTTACTTCTGTTTTTATATAAGTTTTAGAAGCATCCCAAGACCATCCGTTTTTTTCTGATGTCCAGCGATTTCCGACTTTTGTTGTTAAAATAACTTGATCGCGTTTTCCTTTCAAAGCTTTTCCGACAAACTCTTCATTTAGTCCGTAATGATATAAGTCTGCTGTATCAAAAAAGTTTATTCCTAAATCGATGGCTTCATGAATAATAGAAATGGCTTGCGTTTCTTCTGTACCAAGAGACATGCAGCCAAGTCCCATCTCAGTCACATATAAATCTGAATGTCCTAATTGGCGTTTTTTCATTTGTCAACCTCCTTACCTGTATTGTACGAAAGCGAAAGAAGGTTGACAAATGTTTACCTTTTCGTTTTCGTAATCCAATCTTGTACCGTTTCGTATTCTTTTCCGTATTGCTTTAATTTATTGCGAATTTGCCAAGCTTTACCGACTAATGTAACTTGATTTGGTAAAATATATATTTTCATTTTTATCACGCTCCTTTCATTGTGGTAAAATGTATGAAGAACAAATAGGAAATAGAATAGGGAGATGGATAAGTGTGAGTAATCTTGCAGAAAGAACAGTTGCAACTGAACCCATTTTTGATGGGAAAGTCATTAAAGTTCGCGTTGATGAAGTAGTATTGCCAAATGGAGAAATGAGTAAACGTGAGATTGTCAATCATCCTGGCGCGGTTGCGATTATTGCGATAACGGACGAAGGGAAAATCGTTCTTGTTGAGCAATATCGTAAAGCGCTCGAGAAAGAGATCGTGGAGATTCCTGCTGGCAAATTAGAGCCAGGAGAGAAGCCTGAAGTAACGGCTGTTCGTGAATTGGAAGAAGAAACAGGATATGTATGTGACGAAATGGAATTTATTACATCCTTTTACACATCGCCAGGTTTTGCCGATGAAATTCTGTATGTATATAAAGCAACAGGGTTAAAAAGAAAAGAAAATAAAGCGGCTTTAGATGAAGATGAATTTGTAGAGCTTATGGAAGTATCATTAGAAGAAGCGATTTCACTTATGAAAAGTCAACGTATTCATGATGCAAAGACAATGTTTGCTGTGCAATATTTACAATTACAAAAATAAACACTCGCCTTAGGCGAGTGTTTTAGTTGATTTTCGCATAGACGCGTGTATCACGTAATGTACCGTCTGGAGCGAGAAAATCATTTTCATGCGTACCTTCTAAAATAAACTCAAGTCGCTCTGCTACAGCGCATGCATTTGTATTTGTTGCATCGCAGCGAATTTCAAGTCTTCTAGCACTGAGTTTATCAAAAGCAAATTGAACAGCGCCTTTCACAGCTTCTGTCATATATCCTTGTTTTGTATAAGCGCTATGTAACCAGAAATGAAGCGAAAACTTTGGAATATCCCAGTTTTCTGGCTGAAGAGTAAGAGCTCCGATAAAAGTACTAGAGACTTTATCATATAAGTGAAAGGCTAATGTTTCACGAAGTAGAAATTGTCCGTGAGCTTCTCGGACGATTTCTTCAGCCTTTTCTTCGGTGTCGATTGTAACGGGCATCCACGGTTGTAAATCTTCTAAAGAAGCTTGAATTGCTTCATAGACCTCGGATCCGTCGCCTGGAAATGGCTTGCGCACTTGTAAACGCTCCGTCTGAAATAATGTTGGAAAATCTAATAATAATGGTTTCAAAGGAAATCCCTCCTATTCTCTACTTTTAAGTTTAGCAAAGTAGGGCGGAATTTCAATCTTAATTAATCATACTTTTTTTCTCTTGTTCATACATTTTTAGTAAGAGTATGAACGGAGGGAAGAAAAATGTTGCGAAAAACTTGGCAAGATCGTGTAATAGCTCATATACAAGAAAACTCCTCGCTTTATATATTTGTTTCAGTTTTACTACTGATGGGCGTGGTGTTTGGAGCAATACTTGTAAATAGCTTACAGGTGAATCAGAAGCAAGATTTATCATTTTATTTAAGTCGTTTTTTTGGACAAGTCTCAAAAGGGGAATTTGCACTCGCGAGTGAAATGTTTCGTGAAAGTTACGTTTCACAATTGAAATATATTGGATTTATTTGGATACTAGGGATTTCTATTATTGGATTACCACTTATTTTTATTTTATTATTTTTAAAAGGAGTCGTTATTGGATTTACAGTTGGTTTTTTAGTGAGCCAACATGGTTGGAACGGACTATTATTAGCCTTTGTCTCCGTTTTGCCGCAAAATTTAATTATTATTCCAGCCTTTCTTATCATGACAACGATTGCTGCTAGTTTTTCATTGCGCATGATCAAGCATCAATTTATTCGAAAGATCAACGAGCCACTACTACCGTTATTAATTCGTTATACTTGTTTTTTTCTTATTATTGGGGCTGTACTAGCAATCGCTTCAAGTATTGAAGCTTATGCGTCACCAGTACTTATGAAAGAAGTCGTTGAAGTTATTAATAAAAAATAAATATTACATGAGAATAATTATCAACTTATTTTGATTGTTTTTTCTTTTGACAGAAGCCCTTCTTCTGATATAATGGTGTAAGAGTGGCGAGGAGGGAGTAGTACCGAATGGAAGAGAGAATTGAACGAATTAAGAAACAATTACATGCAGCGAGCTACAAATTAACACCACAACGTGAAGCAACGGTTCGTGTGCTGCTGGAAAATGAAGAAGATCATTTAAGTGCAGAAGATGTTTACCTCCTTGTAAAAGAAAAGTCGCCAGAGATCGGATTAGCAACCGTCTATCGAACTTTAGAGTTATTATCTGAGTTGAAAGTTGTCGATAAAATCAACTTTGGAGACGGTGTTTCACGCTATGACTTACGCCAAGAAGGTGCACAGCGTTTCCATCATCATTTAATTTGCACAAAATGTGGTGCTGTCCAAGAAATCCAAGAAGATTTGCTTGGAGAAGTGGAGAAAAAAGTAGAGCGAGATTGGAACTTTAAGGTGAAAGATCATCGTTTAACTTTCCATGGGATTTGTGAAAACTGTCAAGAAAATGAAACGAATGAAAAATAGCCTTTTCCTATCTAGCTAGGAAGAGGTTTTTTATTTGAGTGAGGTATAAATGATAGAAAGCTTGGCATATGTTGTAATAACATATCATTTGGAGGAGTTTATTATGCGCCGGGCTTTGAAATTAACTTATGATGGAATGAAAGTATTTTTATTGTTTACAAGTTGTACGATTTTGTTTTATTTCGCTATACTATGGATAAATGAAGAATATGAAAGTTATCATCGTTATGAAAAGCCAAAAGAAGAGACAGTAGAAAAAGTATCAGGGAATGAGGAACCAGCAAAAGATGCTTTCGTAAATAGAATGATTTTTTTCTATGAAAATGGGGAGTAGTGTAGATTGGAAGATCAATTAAAAGATTTTATACATTATATGGTTGTGGAAAAAGGATTGGCCAAAAATACGGTTGTATCTTATGAAAGAGATTTAAAAAGTTATGTAAAGTATTTGCAAAAGGTGGAACAAATGAAAACTTTTCATGAAGTGACTCGTATGCAAATCGTTAACTTTTTGCAGCATTTAAGAGAGAATGGAAAATCTTCAAAAACATTAGCGCGCCATATTGCATCGATTCGCTCGTTTCATCAATTTTTACTTCGTGAACGAGCGGTAGAACATGATCCGTCAGTACATATTGAAACACCACAAGGGGAGCGAAAACTGCCGAAAGTTTTATCGGTAAGTGAGGTTGAAGCATTGTTACAAACACCAAAGACGACGAGTGCTTACGGTATTCGAGATAAAGCAATGTTGGAGTTATTATATGCCACAGGACTGCGTGTTTCAGAATTAATTGCACTCAATTTAGAGGATGTTCATTTAACAATGGGATTTGTTCGCTGCGTCGGAAAAGGAAATAAGGAAAGAATTATTCCACTTGGAAGTTTAGCTACAGAAGCAATTCAGCGCTATATTGAAAAAGGAAGAAAAGAATTGATGGGAAAAAAGGCAGTGGATGCATTATTTTTAAATCACCACGGTAATCGATTATCTCGTCAAGGTTTTTGGAAGATTTTAAAGCGTTTAGCAAAAGAAGCAAATATTGAGAAAGAGCTTACACCGCATACATTGCGTCATTCTTTTGCTACGCACCTGTTAGAAAATGGAGCAGACTTACGTGCTGTACAGGAAATGTTAGGGCATGCAGATATTTCTACAACACAAATTTATACACATGTTTCAAAAACTAGATTAAAAGACGTATATAAACAGTTTCACCCAAGAGCATAAGATGACTTATGCTCTTTTTCGTGCCATTTCGAATAAAAAAGAGTATTTCACAAAAACTTCACAAACATTTCGTACATTGTTTTCAGCAGAAGGCTAGAATATAACTAGTGATTTCCTCTATACTAAATAAAGTACGAAGGAGGAAAATACAATGAAAAAATTTATAACTACTTTATTTATCGCAATGCTAGCATTGGCTGGTTGCAATACAAATAAGGAAGAATCTCCAAAAAAAGAGAAGCTTGAAGAAGTGAAGGTAGCAGTTCAAACAAATCCAAAAGAAATGAAACCAAATGAGAAAACAGAAGTACAAGCACTTGTCACACAAGGAAAAGAGAAAGTAACAGATGCTGACGATGTGAAGTTTGAAATTTGGAAAGATGGCGATGAAAAGCATGAAATGTTAAATGGGAAGCATAAAGGAAAAGGGGTTTATGCTGTTGAAAAAATATTCCCTTCTGATGGTGTGTACCATATTATTGCTCATACAAACGCTCGTGAAATGCATGTAATGCCAGAAGTAAAAGTGGCTGTAGGAAATGCGAAAGTTGAAGATGCAAAAAAAGGACATGATGGTCATGAAGCAGGACATGGTGACCATAAAAGTGATACAATGATTCATCTTATGGCTGGTGATGTGAAAGCAAATGTTGAATCTACAATGAAAGCTCATGTGAAACAAAAAGAAGAAGCACTAACTGAAGCAGAAGTGCAATTTGAAATTTGGAAAGATGGTGTAGAGAAACATGCATTCATCACAGCAAAAGAAGATAACAAAGGTGAATATGTAAGCAAATATACATTTAAAGAATCCGGTAAATATAATGTGAAAGTTCATGTAAGAAAAGGTGATCTTCACGAACATAAAGAAGAAGCAATAGAAGTAAAATAAAAAACAGCTCATTAGGGCTGTTTTTTTATTATTATAGTACGAAATAAGTCATAATTTTATTAGCGATTTGCACCAGAATAGATTACAATAGAAATGTGAGGAAAATAAGAATTTCTACGAAAATGTATGAAAAAGAAAGCGCAAACATGTTATGATGTAAGTATAAGAAGTCTGACATCTGACTTAGAAAAAACAGGAAAGTTTCTGTTTCATTTTATATCAGATGAGAAGAGTTAGAGAATGACTGAAAAATGTAAGTTATATTCTTGAGCAAATGAGAGAATTCTCATTCATAACAGTTTCACTTTACAGCGTTTTGAACATACTACAAGAAGTAGAACTGAACATATAGGAGGTTGTCATGATGCATAAATATAAACGTATTTTCCTAGTCGTAATGGATTCAGTAGGAATTGGAGAAGCACCAGATGCTGAAAAGTTTGGTGATTTAGGAGCTGATACATTAGGGCATATTGCGGAACATATGAATGGATTGAATATGCCAAATATGGTGAAGTTAGGACTTGGAAATATTAGTGAAATGAAAGGAATTTCCAAAGTAGAAAATCCGCTTGGTTACTATACAAAAATGCAAGAAAAATCTACAGGGAAAGATACAATGACAGGTCATTGGGAAATTATGGGTCTTTACATTGATAAACCATTCCAAGTGTTCCCTGAAGGATTCCCAAAAGAATTAATTGATGAATTAGAGGCGAGAACAGGACGCAAAATTATTGGCAATAAGCCTGCTTCTGGAACTGCCATTCTTGATGAACTTGGTAAAGAACAAATGGAAACAGGCTCTTTAATTGTATATACTTCTGCGGACAGCGTATTACAAATTGCGGCTCATGAAGAAGTAGTACCGCTTGAAGAATTGTACAATATTTGTAAAATTGCACGTGAATTAACATTGGATGAAAAGTATATGGTAGGTCGCGTTATTGCACGTCCGTTCGTTGGTGAACCAGGAAACTTTACACGTACACCAAATCGTCATGACTATGCGTTAAAACCGTTTGGACGTACAGTCATGACTGAATTACAAGATAATAATTATGATGTAATTGCGATTGGAAAGATTTCTGATATTTACGATGGAGAAGGCGTAACAGAAGCGCTTCGTACAAAATCTAATATGGACGGAATGGATAAACTTGTAGATACATTGAATATGGATTTTACAGGTCTTAGCTTCTTAAATTTAGTTGATTTTGATGCAATGTTTGGTCATCGCCGTGATCCACAAGGGTATGGAGAAGCATTACAAGAATACGATGCACGCCTTCCAGAGGTATTTGAAAAATTAAAAGAAGATGATTTATTAATCATTACAGCAGACCATGGTAACGATCCAATTCACCACGGTACAGATCATACGCGTGAATATGTACCATTATTAGTGTATAGCCCAAGCATGAAGGATGGCGGAAAGGAATTACCACTTCGCCAAACATTTGCTGATATTGGTGCAACTGTAGCAGAAAACTTCGGTGTGAACATGCCAGAATACGGAACAAGTTTCTTAAAGGAATTAAAGAAATAGGAGGATATATTTATGAATCGTGAACTTATTACAAAATCAGCAACATACTTAAAAGAGAAATTTCAAGAAACACCAAAGGTTGGATTAATCCTTGGATCTGGACTAGGTGTACTAGCAGATGAAATTGAAAATGCAGTGAAAGTACCATATAGTGAAATTCCTGAATTTCCTGTATCAACGGTAGAGGGACATGCAGGACAACTTGTATTTGGGACACTTCAAGGTGTTACAGTAGTTGCAATGCAAGGACGTTTTCATTATTACGAAGGATATGACATGCAAAAAGTAACGTTCCCAGTTCGTGTAATGAAAGAACTAGGTGTAGAAACAGTTGTTGTAACAAATGCGGCAGGCGGTGTAAATACATCATTTGAACCTGGCGATCTTATGTTAATTTCAGATCATATTAACTTTATGGGACATAATCCATTAATTGGACCAAATGATGCTGAAATGGGTGTGCGATTCCCAGATATGTCTGAATCTTACACGAAAGAACTACGTGTAATGGCGAAACAAGTTGCCGAAGAGTTAAATATTAAAGTACAAGAAGGTGTATATGTCGCGATGACAGGTCCAGTATATGAAACACCTGCTGAGATTCGTATGCTTCGCACATTAGGTGGAGATGCAGTAGGAATGTCAACTGTGCCAGAAGTTATTGTAGCTCGTCATGCTGGTATGAAAGTACTTGGAATTTCTTGTATTTCAAATATGGCAGCTGGTATTTTAGATCAGCCACTTCATCATGATGAAGTAATTGAAACAACAGAACGTGTAAAAGCAAACTTCTTAGCATTGGTAAAAGCGATTGTAAAACAAATGAAGGGGTGAGCTCACTATGAGAATGGTGGACCTAATTGCCAAAAAACGTGATGGACATGCACTAACAACAGAAGAAATTCATTTTATTGTTGAAGGATTTACAAACGGTGATATTCCTGATTATCAAATGAGCTCTTTTGCAATGGCGATTTTCTTTCAAGATATGAATGAACAAGAGCGTGCTGATTTAACAATGGCAATGGTAAATAGCGGTGATACAATTGATCTCTCAGCAATTGAAGGGATAAAGGTAGATAAGCATTCTACAGGTGGCGTTGGGGATACAACTACACTTGTGCTAGGTCCATTAGTAGCTGCTTTAGGTGTACCAGTTGCAAAAATGTCTGGACGTGGTTTAGGACATACTGGCGGTACAATTGATAAATTAGAAGCTGTGCCAGGATTCCATGTGGAAATTGAAAATGAAGAGTTTATTCGCCTTGTAAATGAAAATAAAATTGCTGTTATTGGACAAAGCGGAAACTTAACACCTGCTGATAAGAAGTTATACGCACTTCGTGATGTAACAGCGACGGTAAACTCTATACCACTTATCGCAAGTTCTATTATGAGTAAAAAAATTGCTGCAGGTGCAGATGCGATCGTTCTAGATGTAAAAACTGGTGCGGGTGCATTTATGAAAACGGATGAAGATGCAAAACGTCTTGCGGAAGCAATGGTGCGCATTGGAAATAATGTAGGCCGTAAGACAATGGCAGTTATTTCGGATATGAGTCAACCGCTTGGTGAAGCAATCGGTAACGCGTTGGAAATACAAGAAGCAATTGATACATTGCAAGGTAAAGGTCCAAAAGACTTAGAAGAGCTATGTTTAACACTTGGAAGTCAAATGGTATACCTTGCTGGTAAAGCCTCTTCTTTAGAAGATGCGCGTAACAAACTTATTGAAGTAATGAATAATGGAAAGGCATTAGACGCATTTAAATTATTCTTAGCAGCGCAAGGCGGAGATGCTTCAGTTATTGATGATCCTTCTAAATTGCCGCAGGCTAAATATAAAATTGAAGTTGAAGCAAAAGAAGACGGATATGTATCTGAGATTGTGGCAGATGAAATCGGGACAGCAGCAATGCTTTTAGGTGCTGGACGTGCAACGAAAGAATCTGAAATTGATTTAGCGGTCGGCCTTATGCTTCGGAAAAAAGTTGGCGATAGCGTAAAACAAGGTGAATCGCTTGTAACAATTTATGCAAACCGTGAACATGTAGAAGATGTGAAGATGAAGATTTATGAGAATATAAAAATTACAAAAAATCATGTCAAAGCACCTACATTAGTACATGGTATTGTAACGGAATAATAAGCGAAAAGCTGAGGAGAGTTCTCCTTGGCTTTTTTTATTACTTTTTGTTTATAATAGTAATGGGTGAAATTATGATTAGAATTTGTGCAATAACGAAAAAAGAAGAGATTTTATATGATGTTTCACTAGAGGAAACATCTCGTGAAGATATTATGTGGTATTGGCTTGATCTATATAAACCAACGAAAGAGGAATATACATATATTTTACAAGATCATTTTAAATTCCATCCCCTTGCGATTGAAGATTGCCTCGAATATGTACAGAGGCCAAAAGTTGATTTTTATGATGGATATAATTTTTTAGTTCTTCATGCATTTGGAGAAGAAGGGTTAGAACCACATGAAATCGACTTGTTTGTTGGAGATCGTTATATTGTTTCATTTCATTTCTCACATAATAACGCAATTGAAAGAGTGTGGAAAACACTTGGTGAAAGAAAGCGTATTAAGAAAAGTCCCCTCCATGTAGCGCATACAATTATTGACCAAATCGTTGATGATTATTTTCCACCTGTATATTATATTGAAGATCATTTAAATGCAATCGATGATAATTTAACAGGGGATACAGCAGGATGTGTACTAGAAGAAGTATTTGAAATTCGCGCGGACTTATCGAAATTAAGACGTACCATTATCCCAATGCGAGATTTATTGTATCGCATTTTAAATTCAACTCGTTTTTACGGTATAAGCGATCATGAAATTTATTTTAAAGATATACATGATCATTTACTTAAACTTACGGAAATGATTGAGACGAGCCGTGAATTAACAGCAGATATTCGAGATAGTTATTTTTCATTAAATTCACATCATATGAATAACATTATGAAAACATTAACAGTATTCTCAACAATCTTTATGCCATTAACATTTATTGCAGGAGTATATGGAATGAACTTTACACATATGCCTGAATTAGAGGGGAAGTATAGCTATTTTATTTGTTTAGCTATTATGGCATTAATAGGCGGCGGAATGATGGCCTGGTTTTATAAAAAAGGATGGTTTAAATAAAAAACACAGCTGGAAACTCCCCAGCTGTGTTTTTTAGCTAATAGCTTGTAATATGAACATAGCTAAAAATAAACATGCAATGATATACATAGACGGTGCGACTTCTTTACGCTTTCCAATAGCAACTTTTAAGATAGGATAAGCGATAAATCCGAACGCAATACCATCGGCGATACTATATGTGAGCGGGATCATAACAATGATCAGAAACGCTGGAAATCCTTCTGAAAAATCATTCAGAGGAATTTCTTGAATGCTTGTAATCATTAGACCACCAATAATAATTAAGATTGGTGCAATGGCACTATCAGGAATGAGTTGGACAAACGGAAGAGCAAACAGTGATGCGAAGAATAACACCCCTGTAACGATAGACGTCAGACCTGTCTTTCCACCTGCTGTAATACCTGCGGCACCTTCTACTGTTGAAACGGTTGGACTTGTACCAAATAGACCACATGTCATTGCGGAAATGGCATTCGCTTGATAAGCACGTGGGAATTTACGATCATCTTCTAATAAACCATGTAATAGTCCCATATTCTCAAAAATGAGCACCATGCTTAAAGAGAATGTTGCAATCCAAAATGGTAAGGAAGAAAGTTTTCCGAATGACATAGCTCCAAATACATTACTGTAATTTGCAAATGAAAATGAGCTATTGCCTACCTGACTCGTATCAACAAGGCCGAATAGCCATGCAATACCAGTTCCAATTGCAATTGTCCATAAAAAATTCCCACGTACGTTTCGAATAAATAGAGCAAGAGCTACAATGAGGGTAAGCAGTGTAGCAAGAACAATTGGACTGCTTAATTTACCTAATGCAACAGTAGTATTCGCATTCGAAACGACTAAACCACCTTTTTGTAATCCAATAAAAGCTAGAAATAAACCAATCCCAACAGTGATGGATTCTTTTAATGATTTTGGAATTGATAAAGATAGCACGCGAGCAATTGGTGTAAACGCAGCTACGGCAAAAATTATACCAGCAATGAAAACGGCTGCCAACGCTTCTTGCCAAGCTAATCCAAGCGTATGAACAGCAGTATACGTAAAGAATGCATTTACCCCCATACCTGGTACAAGAATTGCAGGTGCGTTTGCCCAAAAGGCCATCATAAGACATCCGACAAATGAACTAAAAACAGTTGCCAAAATCCCCGCTTCAAGCGGAATGCCGGCATCAGATAAAATAGATGCATTTACAATCATAATGTAAACGATTGTAAAAAATGATGTCACGCCAGCTAACATTTCTTGTTTTGGTGATGTGTGGTGTAGGTCTAATTTAAATGTTCTTTCAAGTATTCCTTTCATGTTAAACCTTCTTTTTTATATCCCTCTCCCACCCGTGATATCCCTTTTGTTCAGGGCTCACCATTCTTTATTATATCAGAACATCATGTTTTTACAACAAATAAAATGAGAACGTTTACTTAAAAGTGAAATCCATTTATAAATAAGTAAAAATAGCACGAATAGAAGAAATGATTTCTAATTGTCCTGTTTGAATTGGTGGGGCTGCTTGCGCGTGTAAAGAAGTGTGAGACACCATTTCACGCGGTAGTTGTGCTGATTCTTCTGTAAGCGAGAGTGGGACGGGATTAATAGTTAAGTTATATGTACTCGCAATAGCACGAGCTTTTTCTACTGCACGTTGCAGAGCTTGCAGCAATGCTTGTTGATAATATTGATGTGGATGAGAGAGTTGAAAACGTAATCCTTTGGCTACATTTGCCCCGTTTGTGACAGCTATATCATATACTTCCCCAGCTTTTTGCACATTTAAAACGGTAATTTCATACAAATGTTCTACACGGTATCCTTGTAGCAAAGCTTTATCATTCACATATTCATATTGAGGTGTAATAGTATAGGAAATTGTTTCGATGTCTTGATCTGCAATGCCAAGTGCTTTAAGTGCATCAAGTAGCTGTCTAGATTGTATGGCATTTTCTTCTTGTGCCTGTTTTACATTTTTATGATCGGTTCGAACACCAATTGTTAACGTAACAATATTTGGTCTCACTCTAACAATCCCTTCACCTTGTACAGTAATCGTTGCTGTTTTATCATCTTTATGATGGCGAAGGTTAGGTACATAATGGTTCATTCCGCTTTGCATTTCTTTTCACCGTCCTTTTTATATGTATATGAATGAAGTCACCTAAAAATTGCATGTAAAAAGTTACAGAATGAAGGTGAGGTAGAAAGAAATCGTATACAACATAGGTATTTATAGATTATAATTATGTATAAATATGATGAAAAAGGGTCGAGGATAGTGAACGAACAAAGAGAAGCGCTGATTTTAGATTTATCAGTATCATTTCGAAAGATGATACGTTTATTACAAACCGATATTAATACACGTTTTTCAGAGCATATGCCATATAATGAATTCTCTGTATTACGTGCATTATTTTTGAAGAGTCCACAAATGGCTTCGCAAATTGCGAATGAGGTAAACGTAACATCCAGCCATATTACAGCGGTAACAGATCGTCTTGTGCGAAAGGGATTTGTAACGAGAAAACGTTCGAATTCAGATCGTCGTATTGTGTATTTAGAGATTACAGAACATGGGCGAGAAGTAACAGAAGAACTGGAAGCGATACGTAAAGAATACTATAGAGATAAATTTAAAGATTGGAGCGATCAAGAAATAGAGATGGTATTAGAACTATTTGGTCGCATATTATAATAAATTGAGGATAGGGAGCTGAAGCTTTCCTATCCTTTTTTTGAATAAAAATATTTTGAAATTCCGATACTTTAATTAAAAAGTATCGGAGGAAGAATTATGAAGCAAATGATGTCGTTTGCCATTGTGATCGGAAGTTTTTTCTGCTTTCCCCCATTGTTATATGCGGATACTCCTCTCCAAGTTATGCAAAAAGGAACAAAGTACATCGCAGATGATAATCCTGTGTTATATTCAAAATTATGGATTCGTTCTATGCAAAATGCGGTATTATTTCATCATAGCGACAATATTCGTCATCAAGATACACTGCACAATGTAACAAGTTCAAGTCTAGTGAAAGTAAAGAAATTATCATTTCAGAAAGCAGCAACATATATCCCAAGATTATCTCAATATGTTTCAAAGACTGGAAAAGAAAATATTGCAGTATACTATATCGCCGTACGTTACAAGGTGAAAAAAGAAAATCCATATCAATTAAATGGCATGAATTATTTCTTACAAGTTTTTGTCAAAGAGCAAGGGAAATGGAAAATTGCAGAAAGTGTAGCCGCACCGACAGAGCAACTGATACGAAATGGTGATGGATTTAGGATGAAAGAGGAAAAGGAGTATGGGGACCGGAGAGAGAATGTGAAATAACCTCCTTCTGATGAGGAGGTTATTTCACATTCCATGACAATTTCCATTTTAATAAGCGAGATAAAAGGAAGTAGGCAATCAAACTCGCTCCTAAAAATCCGATGTAATAGATAAGTAGTGAATGATAGTTCTGTACGATTGCTCCACCAATTAGTCCAACAATGAGGACGGAGCATGCTAAAAATATTTTTTTGATTTTTGAATATATGAAAATTTTCCCATTCAGTTCATTAGGTGATCTATTATATAAAAATATTCCTATAGGTAATAGAATCAGTATATTTGCCAGTGGACCAATTAGTATTTTAGATGAAGGGATATATGTGAAATTTGGTTCATCATGTCGTACGCCATCATGATCAGTATAAGCATTCCGTGGATCGTAATCAAACAGAATGCGAAAGTGCTGAGCGGGTCCAACAATACTTATTTTTTCTAACATTGTGCCGTATGAAAACTCTTTTTCGACATCGTAAGAACTATTTGGATTTGTATGAATGGTTATAAATGCAACAATAATTGCTGGGAGAATATAAGGTAAAATCAATATCGACGCTGTTATAAATCCTTGTGAAATGATATTACCAGCTATTGCTCCAATGCATATTGCTAGTGTGTAAATAGCAATTAGTATAATTAGCATATATATATAATAGGTATGGAAAGGAGAAAATATTTGATATTTATTATGGAAAGTTGTTTTTTTTATAATACCAAACAGTCCCCAGTTTAGCATAACAACTACTATAATGTTACAAACTCCAAAGAGCCATTTCGTGAAAAAGAGATGTGTAGGTTTAAATGGCATAGACCAAAGAAAATCCATTGACTGACTTTGGCGTTCCCAACCTATCAATACACAAGCTAAAGTAATAAGTATAGCACCCTGGGCAATGATAGGGTCTATGAGTGAAAGACTATAATAATAATGGAACGGTTCCTTCCAGTAGTTACGACTTAACTCTAAAAAATATAATTGTTGAGCGGATGTCATATAGTATTTATAAGATAAGAGATAGAAACTAACAAGCCAAAACAACCAAACAATATATTTACTTTGATGATATGTGCGTAGCCATAGTGCTTTTTGAAACATAGGATCTCTCCTTTAAAAAACTTTATAATTTGTAAAACGTGATAATATAAAATAGGTGATCGTCCCAACTAGAAAGATACCTATATAGTAACTAAATAAATTAAACTGGTGTAGCTTATAACCACCTAGTAAAGCAAAGTAGAGTGTAGTCCCACCAATCCATATAGGTAAGTGCTTTTGAAAGAGAAAGATTTTCTGATTATTTTCATTTGGGGACCGTTTGTAAAAAAATGTGCCAAGTAGTAAATAGAAAATTGTATAGAAAATCGGAACTAGCATTGATTTTGCTGAATAATATACATAGGATGCAGGGTCTCTCAAAATGGCCGAATTATCATCTTCCTGTCGTGATTTTGGATCATAATCATAGTAAATAGAAAAGTTGTATATGGGTACAACGATATTTGTTTTTGCATTTATTTCATCAAGTTGTTCATATAAATGGGGATTTTGGTAATCTAGTGCATTTAGATGATTGATTACGAAAGAATGACTTAATGAAATGAACGTAAGTCCCATGAGTAACCAAGGAATACAAAAAGTTACTTGTGAAACAATACTGCCAGTAAAAGTTCCGATACATAAAGCAGTTGTATAAACAGCGACATATGAAACAATTGCATAAAGAAAATATCGATGAAATGGGCCAAATGATTGATAATTATAATGAATGCTTGTTTTATAAATAGCATACATAAGGCCCCAGTTAATAAGAAGTGATCCTGAAATAACGAATGTTCCAAAAAGCCATTTAGATAAAAATATATCACTTCTTTTAAAAGGCATTGCCATCAGGATGTTATTAGATTGATTATGGCGTTGCCACCCTAATAGAAGGCAAGCTAAAGAAATGATAAGAATCGTTAGTAGAAAGCTATTTGCTGAAAAAAATGAGTAGTTATAATAGAATGTTCCTTTTGCATGAAATTCATGATAATTGGCAAGTTGTTGCTGAGCAGCTTCATAGTAGCTATAAGATAAAAAATAAAGCGTGCTAAAAAAGAATAGCGATACAACATATTTCCCTTGCTTCCAATTTCGCATCCATAAAGCTTTATGAAACATAAACATCCTCCTCAAATGTCGTAACAAATATATCTTCAAGCGACATGGCCAATTCTTCAATAAGAAGTGGCTGTTCTTTATAAAATTTCTCAAGAGTTGCAGCTACGTTTCCTTCTATTAAAATGGTATATACCTTTCCGGTTTGATTTAATATTTTAATATTGCTTAAGTTTTCTAGTTTTTGAGGAAGGGACCGCTCATAAGCAACTTGGATTTTTGCATATCGTGCTTTTGCATCATCTAATGCGGTGACCGAAGAAATAGTATGATTTTTTAAGATGATAATTGTATCAGCAATTTTTTCTACTTCATCTAAATGGTGAGTAGAAATCAAAATCGTCATTTCTTTCTCTGCCACTTCTTCAACGAGAAATTGTAAAATTTGTTTTTTTACAATAGGATCCAGCCCATTTGTTGGTTCATCTAAAATGATATAGTTAACTTTTGAAGCAAAAGCTAAAATGATAGCTAGTAAAGCTTTCATTCCCTTTGAGTAACTACGAATCCGTTTGTTTGGCAAGTGAAAGCGCTCTAATAGTTGGTAGAAATATTGTTCATCAAATGCTTTATAGACTGCTTTGTAAAACTTCACAATTTCTTTTACTGTATATCCGTTTAAAATATTCGTTGAATCAGGTACATAGGCCACTTTTTGTTTGATTTCCGGTTGTTTATGAACATCTACTTCTTCATATGTAACGGTTCCTTCGTCAGGGTTTAAAATTCCAACTAATATTCGAAGTAAAGTTGTTTTTCCCGCCCCATTTCTGCCGAGTAATCCAACAATGCTTCCTTTTGATAAAGTAAAAGATATATTCTCTAAAATAACTTGATCATCAATTGTTTTTCTCACATTTTTCACTGTTAACATTTGTAGTTCCTCCTAACTCCTTATAATAAGCGTCAATCCAATCATGAATTTTTTCTTTCGTAATCCCAAGGTAAGAAGCCTCTAATAATAATTGCTGGAATTGCTTTTCAACCATAGTGATTTTCCTTTCGTCTAATGTTGGTGTAATCGATTGGGAGACAAACGTTCCTTTTCCACGTAATGTTTCAATAATTCCTTGTCGCTCTAAGTCTTGGTATGCTTTACTCACTGTATTTGGATTCACAATAAGTAAAGAAGCGAGTTCGCGTACAGAAGGTAGTTTATCGTTTGGAGCTAATATGTTTTTTAATATAAGTTCTTTTATATTTTGAACAATTTGTTCCCATATCGGAGTGCTGCTTCTTGGATCAAGTTGAATATGCAAGAGCAATATCTCCTTCCTGATGAGTATTAAGTGTACTAGTGTGTGTAGTACACTTAATACAATATATACAATAAAATAATTTGTCAACAGAAAATGATAGAAAAATATGGTATGAAACATATGAAAACTGGAAAAAATAGGTTTGATATAGAATGGAGGGTTAGTCATGAAGCGAGTTTTTGGAATACTTGTTTGTTGCATGTTATTGCTTTCTCATACTTCGGTTAGTTTTGCAAAATCGGAGAAAGCAATAGAAGAAACAAAGCCGAAGTTAGCAGAACAAGCCTCGTCAGCGATCGTAATTGAGCAAGATACAGGTAAAGTTTTATTTGAAAAGAATCCAAATGAAAAATTACCGCCTGCTAGTATGACAAAGATTATGACAATGTTACTTATTATGGAACAAGTGGAAAAAGGAAAATTAAAGCTAGAAGATAAAGTAAGAACGAGTGAACATGCCGCTTCGATGGGGGGATCGCAAATTTTTCTTGAACCTGGTGAAGAAATGACGGTAAATGAGATGCTAAAAGGTATTGCGATTGCATCAGGAAATGATGCTTCTGTTGCAGTTGCTGAGCATATTGCTGGGTCAGAAGAAGGATTTGTCAACATGATGAATAAAAGAGCGAAGGAACTAGCCTTAAAAAATACGCATTTTCAAAATCCAACAGGCCTTCCTGCAAAGAATCATTATTCTACAGCAATTGATATGGCAATTATAGCGAAAGAATTAATGAAATATCCGCTGATTCGTAAATATACCGGAAAGTATGAGGATTATTTACGTGAAGATACGGATAAAAAGTTTTGGCTTGTTAATACAAATAAATTAGTTCGTTTTTATCCAGGAGTAGATGGAGTGAAAACCGGATTTACGACAGAAGCGAAATATTGTTTAACAGCATCGGCAGAAAAAAATGGCATGCGTGTTATTTCTGTTGTAATGGGAGCGCCTACATCAAAAGAGAGAAATAGTCAAGTGACAAAGCTTCTTGATTATGCTTTTGGACAATATACAACAAAGAAATTATATAAGCGCGGGGAAAAGATTCAGACCGTACAAGTAGGAAAAGGTAAAAAAGAAAAAGTGGATTTAGTTGCAGCAGATAATATTTCTCTTCTTATGAAAAAGGGCGAAGATATGGACAAGATAAAGAAAGAAATTATTGCTGAAAAGAAAGTGAAAGCGCCGATTAAAAAAGGAGATGCACTTGGTACGCTTGTCATTACAAAAGATAAAGAAGTTTTATTCAAACAGACCATTGTGGCAAAAGAAGATATCGACGCAGCAAGTTGGTGGGAACTTTTTAAAAGAAGCTTTGGGATATTTTCAACATCAAAATAGTAGTCAATATTTTGTGTGATTCGATAGGAATAGAGGAAATACGTAGAATAATGGCATAAAATCTACACATTATGGCGAAATAGTACTTCTTTTGTCATGAGGAAGGATTCTTATTTCTATTCACGAAAATCTTATGTAAATGAGTAAAGTTTGAGCATAAGGAGGAAATCGTGTGAGCCTTTCCATGCATTTAGAAGTAAAGCGTGATGTTTTATGCGTTAGGTTAGCAGGCGAGTTAGACCATCATACTGCTGAAGAGTTGCGAGCGAGAGTGACCGATATGATTGAAGCACATAACGTCCATCATATTGTATTGAATTTGGAAGAATTATCATTTATGGATAGTTCTGGACTGGGCGTTATATTAGGGAGATATAAACATGTAAAAAGTTTAGGAGGGGAAATGGTTGTTTGTGCAATTTCACCTCCTGTCAAACGTTTATTTGAAATGTCAGGTTTATTTAAAATCGTTCGTTTAGAAGAAAGTGAAGCGCATGCGCTCGCGACATTGGGGGTGGCGTAGATGAGAAATGAAATGAACCTTCAATTTTCAGCATTAAGTCAAAATGAGTCGTTTGCTCGCGTTACGGTGGCTGCGTTTATTGCACAATTAGATCCAACAATGGAAGAATTAACTGAAATTAAAACAGTCGTATCTGAGGCGGTCACAAATGCTATTATTCATGGATATGAAGGGGATCCAGAGGGAATTGTTTACATCTCTGTAATTTTGGAAGAAGCAATGGTGAAACTTACGATTCGAGATGAAGGGGTTGGTATTTTTAATCTCGATGAAGCGCGGCAGCCCCTTTTTACAACTAAACCTGAATTAGAGCGTTCGGGAATGGGATTTACTATCATGGAAAATTTTATGGATGAAGTAGAAATTATTTCAAACGAATCTTTCGGGACAACAATCCATTTGACAAAATATTTATCAAATAGTAACGCTCTATGCAATTAAGGAGAATCGCCTATGGACATAGAGGTCAGAAGTGAAAAGAAGAAGCCTCAGTTAAAGGATCACGAGTTAAAAGCGTTAATTCAAAAAAGTCAAGATGGAGATCAAGGGGCGAGAGATACGATTGTTCAAAGTAATATGCGCCTTGTATGGTCAGTTGTACAACGTTTTCTCAATCGAGGATACGAACCAGACGACTTATTTCAAATTGGCTGTATCGGCCTCTTGAAATCAGTAGACAAATTTGATTTATCTTTTGATGTAAAGTTTTCAACTTATGCAGTTCCAATGATTATTGGTGAAATTCAACGTTTTTTACGTGATGACGGTTCAGTAAAAGTGAGCCGATCGTTAAAAGAAATGAGTAATAAGATTCGAAAAATGAAAGATGAGCTTTCGAAAGAATATGGAAGAGCACCAACCATTAATGAAGTTGCAGAGGCGCTTGAACTAACGCCGGAAGAAGTTGTTCTGGCGCAAGAGGCAAGTCGTACGCCATCTTCTATACATGAAACTGTATATGAAAATGATGGGGATCCAATTACGATTTTGGATCAAATTGCGGATCAAACAGAAACGAAATGGTTTGATAAGATTGCTTTAAAAGAAGCGATAAGAGAACTAGATGAGCGAGAACGCTTAATTGTATATTTGCGCTATTATAAGGATCAAACTCAATCGGAAGTAGCAGAGAGAATTGGAATTTCACAGGTGCAAGTTTCAAGGTTGGAAAAGAAAATATTGAAGCAAATGAAAGACCGGATAGATGAGTAGGCATCTATCCGGTCTTTTTTCTGTTATGCGAAGGCGATGAAACTCTCGCATCAAACTCATGTAGAGGAAGATGAGAGTGGTTGAATATGTTGATCAAATTATATTTATAAAAAGTTTACAGAATTTATTGATAATTTAGTAAATTTAAAATATAATCCTAGTATAAACTTGTCATAAAGGGGGAAGGAAAACATGGAGTCAAGGCAACAATGGGGCTCAAGAGCGGGGTTTATTTTTGCAGCAATTGGTTCTGCTGTTGGATTAGGGAATATATGGCGCTTTCCATATACAGCTTATGAAAATGGAGGGGGAGCCTTTTTTTTACCGTATTTATTTGCATTATTAACAACAGGTATTTCATTGTTGGCTTTTGAATTTGCACTTGGTCATCGGCATCGTGGATCATCACCACTTACGTTTTCTCGCATTCATCCGCGTGCAGAGTTTATCGGTTGGTGGCAGATGGCAGTTACTTTTATTGTTTCAACCTATTATGCTGTTATTATTGCATGGTCACTTTCCTATACATACTTCTCTATAAGTGGAGCGTGGGGGAAGGACACGGAAGCCTTTTTATTTAAGGAATATTTGCATGTTGCTGATAAGCCAGGACAATTTGGTGGTCTTGTTCTCGAAGTGTTAGTTCCGTTGGCAATTGTTTGGATTATCGTACTCGGTGTAGCGTTTAAAGGAGTTAAGAAAGGAATTGAAGTTGTAAATCGGATTTTCATTCCTTTACTTGTATGTATGTTTTTAATTATTGTCGTTCGCGCTGTGACGATAGAAGGGGCCATGCAAGGGCTCGATGCTTTTTTTAAGCCAGATTGGAACCGAATTTTTGATGGAAAAGTATGGCTTGCCGCATATGGGCAAATTTTCTTTAGTTTATCGTTAGCGTTTGGAATTATGATCACATACTCTAGTTATTTACCGAAAAATTCTGATACAACGAATAATGCTTTTATAGCGGGGTTTGCAAATTCAGGGTTTGAATTGTTAGCAGGTATTGGTGTGTTTGCTGCTCTTGGTTTTATGGCAAACAATATGGGGGTATCGGTTGATAAGGTAGCTACTGCTGGTGTAGGGCTTGCGTTTGTTGTATTTCCGCAAATTATTAATCAATTACCGATGTCACCATTTTTTGGTGTGTTATTTTTCCTTTCTTTAACGGTAGCTGGTATTACATCGCTTATTTCACTAGCGGAAGTATGTTTTGCAGCTGTATCTGAAAAGTTTAATTTAAGCCGGCAAAAAACAATTGGAATTATGGGTTCGCTTCTCGTATTGGTTTCGCTTGTATTTGCAACGCGCGGTGGACTCATGTTTTTGGATCTTGTAGATTACTTTGCGAACAACTTTGGTTTAATTTTAATTGCTTTAGCGGAAGTTACGACAGTGGGACTGATTCTACGTCGCTTACCGGTTTATCAAAATCATGCCAATTTTGTATCAGATATTAAGTTAGGTGCATTTTGGAAGGTGAGTTTGCTTGTTATTACACCACTTATGCTAGGATACATGCTCATTGATGGTACGATCCAAAATATTCAAAAGAATTACGGGGATTATCCAACGCAGTTTGTTGTGACATATGGCTGGTCTTTGGCGGCGGCATTTATTATTGTGGCATTCATGCTTAGTGTGAAAAAATGGAATGCGCAAATACATTTAGATTCTGCCAAGCTTGAAAAAGAATGGAAAGATCGGGGTGTTTCATAATGAGTGTATCAGCAATGATGATGATGGTGATTGGAATGATAGTGATTTGGGGCGGATTAGCATTAAGTATCGCAAACCTTTTTAAGAAAAAGAAAGTGTAAGTAAAAACATCTGTACCGTTTTGGTACAGATGTTTTTTTCTGAAAAAAATTGTATTAGAAAATTTTTCAGAAACCATACTACAACTACGAGGATAGTAAAGAGGTGAATCGAGTTGGAACAAACAGTTTATCTCAAAATGCGAAATCGCCTGCAAGTGTCTCCTTCGTATGAATTGAAGATACAGGATATTGCTCAAATCGTTGGAGACCCTAATGTTATAAGGAAGATAGGGAATGAGATTGTCTACAAAATAACAACTCGTGACAAAACACATGTTGTGATTGATGCGATGAAAGTAATCGATATTATTCAGAAAAAAATAGAGCAAGTACAGATTAATTTACTTGGTCCTGGACAAACACTTGTTGAAATTGTATATGAAAAAAAGAAAGTGAACCCTATTTTTTTCGGTCTTGTTTGGATTTTGCTATTTGTAGGAGCGGCGCTTGCAATTATTTATTTTCATGAAGATGTTAGCATGCAGCAAGTACATAGTCGCTTATATTACATGGTTACGGGAGAGAGAAATAACCAACCGCTTTTATTTCAAATTCCATATTCGATAGGACTTGGACTAGGTATGATTTTATTTTTCAATCATGTATTTCAGAAGCGAATTAATGAAGAACCGAGTCCATTAGAAGTTGAAATGTTCCAATATCAACAGTCTCTCGACCAATATGTTGTAGTTCATGAAAATCAAGAAAGCAAAAAAGAAATTTCAGATGATTGAATATGCTTTCGTAATTATGATTGGGCTGGCTGGTGGACTTGCAGTTGGTGGAGGGTATGTTGCGTTTTTAGCAGTGCTTGGTGTCATTCCACGTTTAGTGCAATTAACAAAAAGTTGGAAATATATTCAGGTTTTTGAATGGGCGGTTATCGGCGGAACGTTAGCTGGTGCTTGGTGTAGTTTAAGGAATATTACATTTCAAACATCTCAGTATTGGCTTATTGTATTAGGGATATTTTGTGGGACATTTATCGGGATGTTGGCAGCGGCATTAACAGAAGTATTAAATGTTTTGCCTATATTGGCTAAGCGAATCAGAATAGATGGAAAAATCGTACTGTTACTCATAGCGTTAGTACTCGGAAAAGTAGTCGGGTCATTGTTTCATTGGATTTACTTTGTGAAGTAGGAGGTGAGAGCGTGTGAAAAAGTTGAAAAATGATTACATAAATAAAGTGAAAGATTATCATCCGAAGCCGAACTATATGATGAATTGCGTAAAGGCATTTCTTGTAGGCGGAGTCATTTGTACAGGAGGGGAAGCCTTGATGAAAATGTATATACATTCTTTTCACTTTAGTGAACAGAATGCTGGGAATATAACTATTGCAACATTAGTATTATTATCTTCCATTTTAACTGGGCTTGGAATATACGACAAAATAGGGCAATTTAGCGGTGCGGGATCTTTAGTTCCTGTAACAGGGTTTGTAAATTCTATGGTTAGTGCTGCAATGGAACATCGCAGTGAGGGAGTTGTACTTGGTATTGCGACCAATATGTTTAGATTAGCAGGAAGCGTAATTGTTTTTGGCGTTGTAGGAGCTTATATTATTGGCTTTATTCGGTACTCATTTAAAGTTTGGATATCTTAAAGGAGGATAGAAATGAGATTGACAGGGAAACAAACATGGGTATTCCAAAATCAAATATTTGTGAATGCAACAGGTACAGCTGTCGGTCCTAAAGAAGCTGAGGGTCCTCTTGGAAAATATTTTGATATTTCATATGATGACTTACATTGCGGGGAACAAAATTGGGAACTTGCCGAAAGAAAATTGATGAAGAACTCTATTGAGAAAGTGATAGAAAAAGGAAATATAATGAATTCTCAAATTGATTTTTTTTTAGCGGGGGATTTATTAAATCAAATGGTGACAGCTAATTATGTCGCTCGTGATATGGAAATTCCTTTTTTGGGAATGTTTAGTGCATGTGCAACATCGATGGAAACGTTAGCGATTGGATCAGCTTTTATTGATGGGGGATTTGCAAAGCGTGTACTTGCGACAGTTAGTAGTCATAATGCTACTGCTGAAAGGCAATTTCGCTATCCAACAGAGTATGGTGGACAAAGGCCGAGTACCGCGACTTCAACTGTTACCGGTGCTGGCTCCATTATGATTAGTAATGAAGAGAGCGACATTAAAATAACAGCTGCGACGATTGGAAGAGTGCAAGATTTAGGAATAGCAAATCCTTTTGATATGGGTTCTGCTATGGCCCCGGCAGCGGTTGATACTATTCAACAACATTTTGAGGATCTAGGAAGAAGTGCTGCGGACTATGATTTCATTGTCACAGGTGATTTATCGGGTGTTGGAGCACCGATTGCCAAACAAATGTTATTAGAAGAAGGTTATGATTTAGGAAATATATATAATGATTGCGGATTAATGATTTATGATGCAAAACAAGAAGAAGTTTTTGCAGGTGGGAGTGGTTGTGCCTGTTCGGCAGTTGTGACATATGGGTATTTATTGGAAGAAATGAAAAAAGGAAATTTGCAACGGATTTTTGTTGTTGCAACAGGAGCTTTACTTAATCCAATGATGATTCAACAAAAAGAAACAATTCCAGCGATTGCACATGGAGTAGTATTTGAAAGAGTAAAAGGGGGGTGAATTGTGGATTTTATATATGCATTTCTTGTTGGCGGGATTATTTGTGTAGTAGGCCAGCTTTTACTGGATTTTGTAAAGTTAACATCTGCACATGTAATGGCAACTTTTGTAGTGGCGGGAGCTATTTTAGATAGTTTTGGTCTCTATGATCAATTGATAAAATTTGCAGGAGCTGGAGCAATCATTCCGATTACAAGTTTTGGCCATTCTTTATTACATGGAGCACTGGAAGCTGCTGAAACATATGGCTATCTAGGAATAGGAATAGGGATGTTTCGCTTAACATCTGCAGGAATTTCAGCGGCGATATTGTTTTCTTTTTTAACCGCACTTATATGTAAACCGAAAGGATAAATCAAATGAGAAGAAGGGTTATTTTGGTCACAGATGGAGATGAATATGCAAAGCGAGCAATTGAGATGTTAGCGAAGGAATTTGGCGGAAGATGCATTTCGGCATCGCAAAGTAATCCAACGAGCTTGACGGGAAAGAAAATTGTTGAGCTAATTATGCAAACGCCATATGACCCTGTATTCGTCATGTTTGATGATAGTGGATTTATTGGAGAAGGTTCGGGAGAGAAGGCGTTAAAATATGTAGCTACTCATAAACAAATTGACGTTCTTGGAGTTTTAGCTGTGGCATCCAATACTCATAATTGGGAATGGGCGCGTGTAGATGTCAGCATAGATCGAGAGGGAAGATTGACTGAGTATGGCGTTGATAAATTTGGTCTTCCTGATGGGGAGATTGGCAGGATTAGCGGCGATACAATTTATTGCTTGGATGAATTAAATGTTCCGGTCATTATTGGAATTGGAGATATTGGAAAAATGTGTGGAAATGATGAATGGGAGCGAGGTGCTCCCATTACGAAAAAGGCAATTCAATTCATTTTAGAAAGGAGTGGTTTTTATGACGAAAGAGAAGGAAATTAAAATCCCAATTTCTTCGTTCATAAGTGATAATGAAAATTATTTAAAACAAACAGCTGGATTAGGCGTAACATTCGATGTTGGAATTCGTAAATTTCATATTCTCGATAAAGAAATTGGAGTATTATTTGTAAATGGATTATGTGATACAAACTACATTATCCCTATTCTAGAAGAAGCAGTAGATACAAATGAAATAAGAAACGCAGATGAAAATACTGTTACACTTTTAGAAAATCGCCTGATTCATCAACAAGTAAGTAAAGTAAAGACGATGGATGAGGTAATGGTTCAAGTATTATCCGGTCTTGTTGTTATTTTTGTAGAAGGTGAAACAGAGGCTTTTGTCATAGATGTTCGCAGTTATCCAGGACGAACTCCGACAGAACCGGATACGGAAAAGGTGGTACGCGGGGCTAGAGATGGATTTGTTGAAAATATTGTTGTGAATACAGCATTAATTCGTAGAAGAATTCGTGATCCACGCCTTAGAAATGAAATTATTCGTGTAGGGGATAGGTCGCAAACAGATATTTGTGTTACATATGTGCAAGATGTTGCCAATCCAGATTTAGTAAAAATTATAAAACAAGAGTTAAGCAATATTGAAGTAGATGGTATTACAATGGCAGACAAAACCATTGAAGAATTTGTAGTCAAACAAAGCTATAATCCCTTTCCGCTCATCCGGTATACAGAAAGACCAGATGTAGCAGCAAACCATTTATTAGAAGGGCATGTATTAGTGATTACGGATACATCGCCGAGTGTTATGATTACACCTACAACATACTTTCATCATTTACAACATGCGGAAGAATTTAGACAAAATCCAGCAGTCGGCACATTTTTACGTTGGGTACGATTTTTAGGTGTATTATTTTCCTTATTTTTATTACCATTTTGGCTCGTATTTGTATTTGATCCGACTTTGTTACCAGAGAAACTTGCGTTCATTGGGCCGAATAAAATGACACATTTACCCATTTTATTACAAGTGTTATTGGCGGAGGTTGGGCTTGAGTTTTTAAGAATGGCAGCCATTCATACTCCGACACCGTTATCATCTGCTGCCGGCTTAATTTCGGCAATTTTAATTGGACAAATTGCGATTGATGTTGGATTATTTGTTCCAGAAGTTATTTTATATGTAGCAATCTCAATGATTGGATCATATGCGACACCGAGCTATGAATTAGGACTTGGTAATAAAATCGGAAAGTTGTTTGTCATCATTTTAACAGGCCTATTTCATGAGATGGGGTTTGTCATTGGAATGACAATATTAATTTTATTTTTAACATCTATAAAAAGTTTACAAACACCATATTTATGGCCATTTTTACCATTTGATTGGGGAGCATTAACTAAAATTTTACTTCGACCAACGATGTCAAGTTTAAAAGTGCGTCCAAGTATAGTAAGACCACAAAATATACGCAGGCAAAAATAAGCAGGGAATTCTCTGCTTATTTTTCATGATAAATTTATTATTTTTTAACAAAAAACCAACATTTTTTTCGTACACTTAGAGTAGATATTGTGTATGAAAGGGGAAGAGGCATGATTAAATTATTTGTAAGTGATTTAGATGATACACTCGTTTATAACGTGAACCATATGCACGAAGCGGATAAAAAAGCGATTCAGTGGTTAGCTGATAAGGGAACAAATATTTGTTTTGCCTCAGGTCGTTTTGCACATCGAATTCACGAGGTAGTAGGTAGCTTCGAATTTCCATATTATATAACAGGTCTCAATGGTGCTACCATGTTGTTACCAGATGGACAAATATTCCATGAATCAAAATTTGATAATACAGTTGCCCAGGAAATATATCAATATATTCATGAAAAACAACTAGCTGATATTGTATGTGCAAAAGAGAACAGATATACGAAAAAGAAAAATAAACATCATCACAATTTTGAGAAGGATATGGGAGTCCATATTACTGAAATTGAGACGCTTGAGGATGAATTTGGTAAAACAGTTTATCCAGCAAAATTATTTATATATGGGGAAGAAAACAAGATTGAAAGGTTAGATCGAGAGCTACGAGAGAAATTTCATGAGGTTGCTGAAGTTGTAATTTCTGGAAAGGGTTATGTTGATATTATGCCGACAGGAGTCAGTAAAGGGAATGCCTTAAAACGTTTAATCAATCATTTAGGGATTGAAGAGAATGAAGTTGCTTGTATTGGGGATTCTTTTAATGATATTTCGATGTTCGCCGTAACGCCACATTCATTCACACTTCATCATGCACATCCGTATGTGAAAGAGAAGGCGAGTTATGTTGTACGTTCAGTGGAAGAAGCCATTATGAAATTACCATTACTTGCATAAGACAAGAAGCTCGTCATTTGACGAGCTTCTTGCTATTTAAATAATGATTTTATAAAATCGATGATACTAGAGAAAAAGTCTTTTACTTTATCTAGGAAGCTTTGTCCTTCTTCAGATCCTAAGAAAGCTGATACATGATCTTTTGCTTTATTTAATTGGCTACCAACTTGATTCCAATCAATATTTAAGTTTTTCATTTTATCAAATAATGAAACTAAACTATCTAATTGTTCATCCGTTAGTGTAATACCAAGTTGATCAGCAATTTTTTTAATTAATGAACGTAAGTCTTCTGTTGTCTTTGGCTGTTCTTTTGCAATTTCTTCTTTTACTTTTGCAACAAGTTGAACTGCTTTGTCATCACCGATTTTATCACCAAGTTTTGCTGTTTGTACCATTTCTTCATTTGCTACTTTTTTAACTTCTTCAGGAATTTCTTTTTTTGAAGTTGTTTCGTAAGCTTTCATCAGCCCTGTTAACGCAGCAGTTCCTGATACTTTAAATGGTGCAGTAATTTGAATTTCAGCATCTTTTACACCTGCTGTGATCAGTGCATTTGTATACATTGCATCTGTTACCCAATTAATGTTTGTTGCGCGTACAATGATACCTGATCCTGGTTTTGTATACGTAATCATAGAAGAGGAAATGGCCCTTGTACCAATTTGGGCTTTTGGAACAATTCCCTCTAGAAATTTATGTTCTTCCGCGTTAGATACAGTAATAATTTGTGCATCTTTTGGTGCTTTCATTTCTTTTAAAAGGTCTTGTTTTTGTTGTTCAGATAAATTTTCTCCTAATGTAACGATAGATTCTCCCTCAATCACATCTGCAAATGAAGCTGTTGGAATCATAAAGACCATAACAGCTAATAGCAGAGCTACTAATTTCGTTCTCACGAACAATCGCTCCCTTTCTCTTTCTGAAATTTACGGGCAACACAGTTATTATAGTATATTTTTCTGATTTGTCATCTTTCTTCTTCTTTAATTGAAGAAAGATGTATCTATATTGTCGGATTCTTTTTGTTTCTGGTCGTGAATATGGTAATATAGTGCTGAGATACTTGAAAGGAGACATATACGTATGAAAACTTTAGGATACATATTAATGGAAAACGGGGAGAAAATTGAGCTAGAGTTTTTTCCAGAAGAAGCACCAACAACAGTTGAAAACTTTAAAAAACTAGCAACACAAGGATTTTACGATGGGGTTACATTCCACCGCGTTATCCCTGGGTTTGTGAGTCAGGGTGGAGATCCAACAGGAACAGGTGCAGGTGGCCCAGGTTATACAATTCCATGTGAAACAGATGGGAATCCTCATCGTCATGTTGTAGGATCACTTTCTATGGCACACGCTGGCCGTAATACAGGTGGTAGTCAGTTCTTTATCGTTCATGAGCCACAACCACATTTAGATGGCGTTCATACTGTATTTGGTAAAGTAACAAGCGGTATCGAAACGGTACTCAATATGCGTCAAGGCGATGTAATGAAAGAAGTTAAAGTTTGGGAAGAATAAGTGAGAGGCTGTGCCAAAAGGTCGTGAACAACGACCTTTTGGACACAGCCTTTTCTGTTTGCCTTAATTATTGGGATTGAAAATTTCTGTATGAAATGATACAGTCTTTGGTGCTTGGAAAGGAAAATTAACCACAAGGAAAGTTTTTTGCTTGAAGAAAAGGAATTGATAAGTGCGACGCAGTACATGATAAGTAGAGTGTATAAGTGTCATATAAGGAACGACTTTTGTAAATGGACATAGAATATAGCAGTGGCATTGATGTGCAGTGGTGTGATGGTATAAAATAAAGTTTTTAAGTTTCCTTTTGTTAGGGGAATCGAGTTCTGCTGATAGCCCTTCTCACTATAGGCAAAATATTGTAGAATAGATGTGATGTAGAAATAGTGATTGAGGGGACGAAAGGTTTATAACTTTTGTAAGAAGGGATAAGGTTTATGTTAATTCGTTTTAAAAAAAGTTATGAAAAGATTGCAATGGGACTTCTTTCTTTTATGCCGAATGAAAAAGATGTGAAAACATTACAGTTGACAATGAAAGAGTATGAAACAAAGGACAATTGGCAATTGTATTTATGGAAACAAAATGAGGATTTTGTTGGAATTATTGGAGTTGTAGAAAAGGAAGGTCATTTGTTAGAAATTCAGCATCTTAGTGTAAATCCATCTCATCGGCAAATGGGAATTGGAACAGAAATGGTACAAGAATTACAAGATCGGTTTGCTGATTATACGATTTGTGGGAATGAACAAACAGCAAGTTTTTGTGAGAAATGCAAAAATGTAGAGCAGAATATACATTCATAAAAGCAGAGATACAATGTTTGTCATCTCTGCTTTCTTTTTTTTAATTGCTCATGTCGCTCTGCAATTACATGTTCTCTATTGCGTAATGTATGTTTATGAATGATATATTCACTAGGTGCTAGATGAGTATTTTTCCAAGAAAGCCCGCTTTTAGCGCATAAGTCTATACATCTGTTTTCTAGTGTAGGATCTAAAAAAGGTAAAAATAAAGGTTGAAAACCTTCTTTTTTCTGGATAGATTGCAATTGTTTTTTTAGTAAAATTAAAAGTTGTTGATGATGTAGTCCTAAGGTATGTATATGTTCACGTTCTTTTTCTAAGCTGGAAATAGCACCTTTCATCATTTTGGCTGCTCCATTCCAATTTAAGCGTCGTTGATGGTATAAAGAAACTGCAATTTGAATAAGACCAACCCAATGGTGATCACGCTTACCTCGTGGTTTTAATTTCCAATATTCTTCTAAAACTTCATGACATTCGAAATAATCGTAGTCCCCATGAAAATGAATGAGAAATTGTATGTATGCTTTCGGATACATTTCGTTCGCTCCTGTCTGTTGTTTTATGTAATATAGTTTATCATATCGGTGAAATTTCCATCAGTGATTTTTCATCCCCATTGTCGCGGATTAGACAGTTACAGATCGTCCTAGTTTCATTTGACTTATTCATAGCAGGATAAATAAGAAACGGCTAGAGCGATTATTCTCTAGCCGTTTCTTGCATTCTACATTAGCAGAAGCAAGCTGCTCCCACAATAATCAGCAGAATGAATAAGACAACAAGTAAAGCGAACCCACTGTTAAAACCGCAATCAACATTGCCCATAGTTTTTGTACCTCCTACATTGTTCTAACTACATTGTTATCATATGAAGGGGTGGGCGTCTTTGCATGGGCACATATCTATTTTTTATTAAATTTCTTAAAAAGGTTGGATAGAACATAAGTATGCTCTATACTTATGTTGTTATAGAAAAAATGTGGTGGGATGCTTTGTGCAATATAATTTTAAAGTAGAGGCGTTTGAAGGGCCTTTAGATTTATTATTACATTTAATTCATCGTTATGAAATCGATATATATAATATTCCTGTGGCAGAAATTACAGAGCAGTATTTATCTTATATCCATACGATGAAAGAATTACAATTAGATGTAGCGAGTGAGTATTTAGTGATGGCGGCAACGCTATTACAAATTAAAAGTAAAATGTTGTTACCGAAACAAGAAGAAGATGTACATGATAATGGAGAGGACTTTATAGATGATCCCCGTCAAGAATTGATGGAGCGATTAATTGAATATAAAAAATATAAGCAAGTTGCTACAGAGTTAAAAGAAAGAGAGCAAGAAAGAGCAAAGCTATATACACGTCCACCGATTGATTTTACATCGTTTCAGCAAGAAGAGGCGGCGAATTTACCTCTTGATGTTACGCTATATGATATGTTAGCCGCGTTTCAAAAAATGATGCGTCGCAAAAAATCAAAGCGTCCTGTAACAACGCGGATTACCCGTCAAGAAATACCGATTGAACAGCGTATGACTGATATTTTACAAAAGCTAGAAACGTTAGGTGGTCGTCAAAGTTTTTACGATTTATTTGCTGATGAAGAGCGTGAAATGATGGTTGTAACATTTTTAGCTATACTAGAGCTTATGAAAAATCAACAAATTGTTATTGAGCAAGAACAAAACTTTGATGAAATCTTTTTGACGTGTTCAAATCATAATTCAAAATAAAATTTGAGCGTGAGAACAAATGAAGAAGATAAGTGAGAAGTGCGATTTTTATCCCGATTGGTGAAGGTGCAGAATCGGTGGGAGATGAAGCAAAACCCCACTGATTCAAGTTTCACTTTATCTCGCTATTTTAGAGAAAGAAAACGCCTGCCTCACGATTTAACGAAAGTAAAAAAGTTGGGTAGGAGTAGACTTTTAATCAATAGGGATAAAGAACAAACATTGATTCAAGTTTCGCTGTATTAAAATTGTTGTTAAGTAAAGTGTGGAACAATAAAAAGAAAGACCAAACCGGAAGCACTTAACTGTGATTCGGTTTTTTTATGGGAATTTCGTATGAAATAATTTGAGAAAGGAGATTGTACGTTGGAAAGAAAAGAACAGATGGCAATTATTGAAGGGCTTCTTTTTGTCGCAGGTGATGAAGGAATCTATCCAGAACAAATAGCGAAAGTACTTGAGATTGAAGGGGAAGATGTCATTAAAATAATTGAAGAAATGCAAGAGACATGGGGAGGTGCAGGGCGTGGATTGCAAATTGTACAATTTGCAAAAGCATATCGCCTTGCTACTAAGAAAGAACATGCACCTTACTATCAAAAGTTAATGGACACGCCAACAGCTGCTTCGTTATCGCAAGCAGCGCTTGAGACGCTAGCCATTGTTGCTTATCGTCAGCCGATTACGAGAATGGAAATGGAAGAAATTCGTGGTGTGAAAACAGAGAGAGCATTACAAACATTAGTTTCACATCTTCTTATCAAAGAGGTTGGGCGTGCGGAAGGACCAGGACGCCCGATTTTATATGGGACAACGAAAGAGTTTTTAGATACATTTGGATTACAAACGTTAGATGACTTACCTACTCTTTCGGAAGAAAATGAACAAATGAATGAAGCTGATTTATTCTTCGGTTCGTTGCAAGAATTATCAAAATGAAGGAGCTGTCCCAAAAGCTTTTTTAAATGACTAAAACTCAGGGGGAAATATATTTTCTCCCTGAGTTTTGTTATTTTTTTGATGTTCTTCCTCAAACAAGCGTTTTTTCGCCTGTTTGAGGAAGTTGTGGGCTATGGCAATCCGCCCAAACTCAATCGTTACTTTTGCCAATCCTCGTAAAGCTTAGCACTTTGCTAAGCTTTTTTGTATATGAAATACATAGCGTGTCATACTAAATGAAAAAAAGGAGGCAAGTTATGAAAGGGGTACGGAGTATTCTTTTGCTAGTTTCTGTTTTATTATGTTTTTCATTAAACAGCACATCGGCGAAACGATATATGATGTCTATTCATGCGGCATCCTTTTTTTCTATGCAACGTCCGCATCTTGGGAAAATGAAAGTAAGTTTTTTTAAGGTAGGGCAAGGTGATGCAACATTGATTACGTTACCAAATGGTCAAACGGTATTAATTGATGGAGGACCTTATGAAGCAGGAGAAGTCATTATTCAAAAGTTAATTGAAAAAGGAATTAATCATTTAGATGTTGTAGTAGGAACGCATCCAGATATGGATCATATAGGTGGGTTGATTCCAATTATAGAACAAATGCCTGTAGCACTTGTATTAGATAGTGGAAAAACGTATAGTTCTCTTACATATCATACGTATAGAAATCATATTAAAAAGAGAGGGATTCCATTTGTTCGTGTCAAACAAGGGCAATATCTCCCGTTAGATCCTCATGTGTCCATTCAAGTGCTGAATAATGGGAAATCAAAAGATGAGAATAATGAATCTTCTATTGTATTAAAGGTTCGTTATGGGAAAGCGGACTTTTTATTAATGGGGGATGCAGATGTACGGACGGAAAATAAAATAGTAAAGCGATATGATGTCCATGCAGATGTGTTAAAGGTAGGACATCATGGCTCTTATACATCAACAGGTGAAGCTTTTTTAAAAAAGGTAAATCCTCAATTTGCTATTCTTTCTTATGGGAGTAAAAATCCATATGGTCATCCACATCAAAGTGTAGTCAAAAGGTTAAAACGGCATGGTGTGATGATGTATGGGACAAATAAAAGAACGGTGGAGATTGAAACAGATGGGGAGCATATGAAAATGTGGTCAAATGCTCCACTCCCATTATTAAAGTAAAAAAGAGCAAGGTCCTTTTTGGAAAAAAAGAATAAGATATATTATAATGAGAATAAATAGAAATTTCCTTTTTAAGCAATAGAAAAGGAAATTTCACTTAAATGTATAGACAACTACTTGTGTGTATATTAAGATGAGATTAGGCAAATAGGTAAAGATAACAAGTAGGTATTTTATGGGAAAGGGTCGATAGAAATGAAAACGCAAATTGTCATCAACGCCAAAATTTATACAGGTCAAGAAGTAATAGAAAGTGGATTTATTCGTTATGTAAAAACAATTACAGAAATTGGTTTGATGGCTCAATATGTACCACAAGAAAATGAAGTTGTTTTTGATGCAGAAGGAAAGATTATTATTCCAGGTATGATTGATGTTCATATTCATGGTGGATACGATATTGATGCAATGGATGCAAATAGCGATGGTTTAGTAACCCTTGGTAAAGAAATGTTAAAAGAAGGTGTTACAACTTACTTCCCAACAACAATGACACAAGCTCCAGAGGCGATTGAATGTGCGTTACGCGCTGCAAAAGAAGCGAAAGAAAAAGGAGCGCATTTTGAATATATTCATTTAGAAGGACCGTACGTTTCTAAAAAACGTGCAGGAGCACAGCCGCTTGAACATATTGTCCCAGCGAATATTGAGCAATTTAAAAAGTGGCAAGAGGCAAGTGGGAATTTAATTAAATTAGTAACATATGCACCAGAAGAAGAAGGTGCAATTGAATTTGAACAGTATTTAGCTGAAACGGGTGTTGTTGGTACGATAGGGCATACTGATGCAATCGATGAGCAATTAAAAAATAGAAAGATTACACATGCAACTCATTTATATAACCAAATGCGTGGTTTACATCACCGTGAGCCAGGAGTAGTTGGTCATGTGTTATTAAATCCAGAGATAATGGTTGAAGTTATTACAGATGGTATTCACATTCACCCTGATATGGTGAAATTAGCATATAAATTAAAAGGTCCTAAAAAAATGAGCGTGATTACGGATGCAATGCGTGCAAAAGGGTTAGAAGATGGATTGTACGAGCTTGGTGGGCAACCAGTGCATGTAAAAGACGGAAGTGCTCGATTAGAAGATGGCACGTTAGCAGGTAGTATTTTGAAAATGGACCAAGCATTCCGCAATGTAATTCAATTTACAGGATGTTCAATTGAAGACGCGGTACTGATGACATCAGTGAACCAAGCAGAAGAGTTTGGATTAACAAATAAAGGTGCATTAGCAGTAGGAAAAGATGCAGACTTCGTTGTAATGAATGAAAATTTACATGTATATGATACAGTTCGTTTAGGAATTCATATGAAAGAAGGGAAGAAATAAGATGAATATTCTTGTTGTAAAATCCCCAGAAGAATTAGCCAAAGCAGGTTATAAATTAATCGAAAATGTTGTAAAATCAAAGGAAAATCCAACTTTAGGAATGGCTACAGGAAGCTCTCCACTTGGAATTTATGCAGAAATAAGAAAAAATAAACTTGATACAAGTCATGTAACCACTGTAAACTTAGATGAGTACGTAAACTTACCACATGAAGATAAAAACAGCTATCATTATTTTATGAAAGAACAGTTGTTTGATCATCTTCCATTTAAAGAAACTTATGTACCAAACGGGATGGCAAACGATTTAGAGGAAGAGTGCAAGCGTTATGAAGGCATTCTAGCAGCTAACCCAGTTGACTTACAGATTCTTGGAATCGGTGAAAACGGTCATATCGGATTTAATGAGCCAGGAACGCCATTTCATTCTCAAACTCATATTGTAGAATTAACAGAGTCTACACGCCAAGCAAACCGTCGCTTTTTTGAAAAAGAAGAAGATGTACCAACGCATGCAATTACGATGGGAATTGGAAGCATCATAAAAGCAAAACAAATTCTACTTGTTGCTATGGGACAGAAAAAAGCGGAAGCAGTTAAGGAATTATTGCAAGGAGAGTATAGCGAAGCGTGTCCTGCTACAGTTCTGCAGCGTCATCCGAATGTAACCGTAATCGCTGATCAAGAAGCTCTATCTTTATGCAGTGAGGCGATTGCTGATGAACATCGACAAGTATTCACCATTTCCGATCTATTATCAGATTCAAGAGTGGGTGAAACAGCTAATTGAGGACGGTGAATGGAAGCCGGGAGATAAAATTCCATCTGAAAATGAACTTTGTGATAAGTTTGAAGTAAGTCGTATGACGATTAGACAGGCAATTAATAACTTAGTGGAACAAGGGTATTTATATCGAAAACGTGGAATTGGCACGTTTGTTCAACTTCCAAAAGTGGAACAAAAACTGCAAGGGATGACGGGATTTACTGAAGATATGTTATCACGTGGGATGAAACCGAGCAGTCAATTACTAAGTTTTCAGCTAGTTCCTGCTACTGCTAAAATAGCGGATCGACTTAGAATACAAGAGGGAGAGTCGATTTATGAAGTGAGGCGTATTCGCTTAGCTGATGATGAACCGATTGCTTTCGAGACAACATATTTGTCACCAACTCTTGTGAAAGATATTAACGAAGAAATTTTGCAACAATCTTTATACGAACATTTAGAGAAAAAATTAGGTTTTAAACTTGTTCGTGCCGCACAAACAATTGAAGCTTCAATTGCAACAGATGATGAAGCTGAACATCTGCATATACCTAAAAAAGCACCTGTGCTTGTAATGAGACAATGGTCATATGCAGAAGGAGAATTACCATTAGAGTACGTAAAATGTATCTATCGTGGTGATCGTTATAAGTTTATTACGAATATTTCACGAAATAAGTAACTTTACTTTGTGAAATATAAAAAATACGACTCGTCCTTACTTGGAACGAGTCGTATTTTTATATTGTGTAGCATTATAGTGTAAAACATGTTTTACAGCATCTTTTACAGAAGGAACAACATGTTTAGCGTGCTTTTTCACTTCTTCATCAGCTTGTGACATGGCAAAACTGTGAGGTGTAAGGTGAAACATAGGGATATCATTGTAAGAGTCACCAATACAAGCGATTTCTTCAGGATTTATTTGGAATTCTTTTGATAAAACAGAAATGGCTGAGCCTTTACTAATATTTGAAGGCATAACATCTAAGCATTGCTCAGCAGAGATAAACGTGCTAACTTTGTTTTTAAATGTTTCATTAATTTTCTTCTGAAGTGTTTGTAAATCTTCTTTTTTACCACCGACAGAAATTTTATTTGGGAAAATCGTGTCATCAATTTTTTTTAATAAATTAGGTTCTTCGATAGAAGTCATTGTAACTTGTTTTTCAAGCTCATGGATAAAAGGTGTTTTTTCTTCGATGTAATAATTGTGCTCATCACTTACATAACGAAAATAAGGTTCTTCATTTGTTATAGATAACAGATCAGGTAAAATTTCAGAATCAAATGTGGCCGATAATAATTGTTTATTTTCATGTGTATATACAAAGACACCATTTACACTGATACGGTGGAAATGAGTGCCAACTTCTTTCATTAAATCAGCAATTTCATTATCCAGTCGACCAGAAGCAAAACAAAGTATTATATTGTGCTCTGCGAGGCTACGAAGTGCCGCAATATCTTCTTTATCAATCAAACCGCCATGCTGCATCATCGTACCGTCAATATCACTTACAAACATTTTAATCATTGTAGCCGAGCTCCTTTCTATGTACGGTTGCTCTTAACATTATACGCATCTCGTGCAAACATGTCTAAAAAACGACTTTTTCGCGAACAGTAGATGTTTTCATTGACGAAAAAGAAGAATGTTCTGTAACATAAAGGCAGGCTATTTAAGGACGAGGGTGGTGTTATATGAATAATTGTCTAGAGATTAAAAAAGTTTTAAATAATAATGTTATCATCGCTAATCATTCTGAACATAAGGAAGTAGTAGTGATTGGTAAAGGGATTGGATTTGGAAAAAAAGCAAAAGATGTGCTTGAGCAGGAGCAAATTGAAAAAATGTTTGTTTTAAAAAATGAACGTGATCGTGAACAATATAAACTTTTAGTACCGCATGTAAGTGAACAGTTCATTGAACTAATGAATGATATTATGCTTTATATCCAAGAAAAAGCACAAGCGCCATTAAATGAACATATTCATATTGCCCTAACAGATCATATCTCTTTTGCGATTAAAAGGCTAAAACAAGGTTTGACCATTGATAATCCTTTTTTAGTAGAGACGAAAATGCTGTATCCAAAAGAATATGAAATTGCCGCGGGTGTCGTGCAAATGCTGAATTCTCGTTTGCAAATTACATTGCCAGAAGGAGAAATAGGATTTATTACACTTCATATTTATAGCTCGCTTACAAACTCTGAGTTAGCTTCTGTCAATCAAAACTCCCGTCTTATTGCCCAATTGGTAACTTTAATTGAGACAAATTTACACCTTACATTAGATCCAGAAAGTATTCATTATTTACGTCTAATTCGTCATTTACAATATGCAATTGAACGGGTAAAAAAAGGGGAAAAAGTAGAAGAAGCACAAGGATTTGCTGATTTATTAAAGGCAGAATATCCAGTTTACTATAACCTAGCATGGAAACTTGTTAAGGTCATGCAAAAGGAATTGCAACTCCCTGTATATGAAGCGGAAAGTATATATTTGACGATGCACTTGCAACGATTAGTAAAGGCAGAACGCGTCTAACAAGTATATAATTTTGTCTAAAATGAAAACGTTAAAAAAAATGATTGAATCGCTTACAATTGTTTTGTATAATAGGTTTTGCAAAGTTATACAAAATTCGACAAACAAATTAAAGCGAGTAGTGAAAATATTTGCTTTAATAATAGTGAAATTATACGTAAACTTATTTTTGACACGTGTTACTGATTCGATCAGGCATGAGTAGAGAAAAGTAAGGAATGTAAGCTAAAGAAAGGGACATACTACCCTTTGTATAGTTATCGTTCTGTCTTTTTTCCTCATGCCTTTTTGGCGTTTGTCGAAAAGTACAATATAGATAAGAGAGGAAGGTTTTCCATGTTTAAGAAGATCTTTGGTGTTCTTCAAAAAGTCGGAAAAGCGCTTATGCTTCCAGTAGCGATTTTACCGGCGGCAGGGATTTTACTTGGATTTGGTAACGCATTTCAAAATGAACAGTTAACAAATCTAATTCCTGCTTTAAAGGCAGATTGGTTTGTCATGGTTGCAAAAATCATGGAACAATCTGGTGACATTATATTTGCTAACCTTGCGTTATTATTTGCAGTCGGGGTAGCAATTGGTCTTGCTGGTGGAGACGGGGTAGCTGGATTAGCAGCATTCGTCGGTTACTTAATTATGAACAAAACGATGAGTGTGTTCTTAGAAGTAGACAAGTTCGTGAAAGTAACTAGTACAGGGTCAGATCCAGTTAAAATCGGTTTCGCAGATCCCGCGTATGCAAATGTATTAGGGATTCCAACACTGCAAACAGGGGTGTTTGGCGGTATTATCGTTGGTATATTAGCAGCTTATTGCTACAATAAATATTTCAATATTGAATTGCCACCATACTTAGGTTTCTTTGCAGGTAAGCGTTTCGTACCAATCGCAACTGCAACATTTTCATTAATTTTAGGAATTTTAATGTGCTTTGTATGGCCATATATTCAAAGTGGTTTAAATACATTCTCACATCAAATGATTGATGCGAATAAAACGTTAGCAGCACTTATTTTCGGATTAATTGAACGCTCACTAATTCCATTTGGATTACATCATATTTTCTATTCACCGTTTTGGTTTGAATTTGGTCAATACACAAATGCGGCAGGAGAACTTGTACGCGGTGATCAAAAAATCTTTATGGCACAGTTAAAAGACGGTGTAGAATTAACAGCAGGTACATTTACAACTGGTAAGTATCCATTCATGATGTTTGGTCTTCCAGCAGCAGCATTAGCAATGTATCATGAAGCTCGTCCAGAAAATAAAAAATTAGCAGCTGGTATTTTAGGTTCTGCTGCGTTAACATCATTCTTAACAGGTATTACAGAACCGCTTGAATTCTCATTCCTATTCGTAGCACCAGTACTGTTTGGAATACATGCAGTTTTTGCAGGTCTATCATTCATGACAATGCACATTTTAGGTGTTAAAATTGGTATGACATTCTCTGGTGGTTTAATTGACTTCTTATTATTTGGTGTGCTGCCGGGACGTACACCATGGTGGTGGGTAATTATTGTCGGTCTTGTACTTGCAGTAATTTACTATTTCGGCTTCCGTTTTGCAATCCGTAAATGGAATTTAAAAACACCTGGTCGCGAAGTAACAACAGATACGAACGGTGCAGGAAAAACAGAAGCAGGAGAACTTCCACGCGAAGTATTAACAGCGCTTGGTGGTAAGGAAAATATTGCTTCTTTAGATGCTTGTATTACACGTTTACGTGTTCAAGTTAACGAGCAAAAAAATGTAAATAAAGATCGTCTAAAAGAGCTTGGAGCAGCTGGAGTACTTGAAGTAGGAAATAATATTCAAGCAATCTTTGGACCGAAGTCTGATACGTTAAAATCACAAATTCATGATATTATGTCAGGCCGTACACCTCATGTAGAGAAAGAAGAGCCTGCAAAGGTAGAAGAAGTTGTACAAAAGTCTGATACAAATGAAACGCTTGTATCTCCAATTGAAGGTAAAATTTTACCGATTACAGAAGTACCTGATCAAGTGTTCTCAGGTAAAATGATGGGAGATGGCTTTGCGATTGAACCAACAGAAGGAACAGTTGTATCCCCAGTAGATGGTGAAATCGTCAATGTATTCCCAACAAAACATGCAATTGGTATTCAATCTGAAGGTGGAAAAGAAATTTTAATTCACTTTGGTATTGATACTGTAAAATTAAATGGTGAAGGCTTTGAAGCTCTTATTGCACAAGGTGATAAAGTGAAGCAAGGACAACCTTTATTAAAAGTAGATTTAGCATTTGTAAAAGAAAATGCACCGTCTACGATTACACCAGTTATTTTTACAAATTTACAGCAAGGACAACAAGTGATATTGAAAAAAGAAGGAACTGTCAAGAAAGGCGAAGCCGCAATTATTGACATTCAGTAAGAAATTGACGCAAAATGTTTATAATTATAATAGGTGATGTGGTTGACCGAATATCACCTATTATATAAAATAGATAGTGTAGTACTCACGTCTATACAACTAAAAATTATGTATTTTAAAGGAGATAAATAACTATGGAAAAAATTTTTAAAGTAACTAGTGACTCAGGAATTCATGCTCGTCCAGCAACTCTACTTGTAAACACAGCAAGTAAATTCGGTGCTGACATTAACTTAGAATATAACGGAAAAAATGTTAACTTAAAATCAATCATGGGTGTTATGTCTTTAGGGATTCAACAAGGCGCAGAAATTAAAATCACTGCAAATGGTGATGATGCAGCTCAAGCACTAGCAGCTATCGAAGAAACAATGAAAAACGAAGGATTAGGAGAATAATGACTCTTCATATTCAAGGGATTGCTGCATCAAGTGGGATTGCTATTGCGAAGGCTTTCAGACTTGAGAATCCTGAATTTAACATTGAAAAGAAAACGATTACGGATGAAGCTGCAGAAATTACACGCTTAGAAGCTGCGTTAGAGAAGGCGAAATCTGAATTAGAAGCAATCAAAGACCACGCTTTTGCTGAGTTAGGTGCGGATAAAGCTGCTATCTTTGAAGCGCATTTACTAGTATTGAATGATCCGGAGTTGGTAAATCCAGTTAAGGATAAAGTGAAAAATGAAAAAGTAAATGCTGAATTCGCAATGGATGAAGTTGCAACAATGTTTATTACCATGTTTGAAAACATGGATAATGAATATATGAAAGAACGTGCAGCTGACATTCGTGATGTAACGAAACGTGTGCTTGCACACTTACTAGGAGTTAACTTCTCAAATCCAAGCACAATTTCTGAAGAAGTGATTATTATTGCTGAAGATTTAACACCATCTGATACAGCACAATTAAATCGCACATATGCAAAAGGCTTTACAACTGATATCGGTGGACGTACATCTCACTCTGCAATTATGGCTCGTTCTATGGAAATTCCAGCTGTTGTTGGTACGAAAGTAGTGATGGAGAAAATTCAAAATGGCGATATTGTAATCATCGATGGATTAGATGGAGAAGTCATTGTAAACCCATCTGAAGAAACTCTTCGTACTTTTGAAGAAAAGAAAATAAAATTTGAAGAGCAAAAAGCTGAATGGGCGAAATTAAAAGATCAAGCTACTGTAACAAGCGATGGACATCATGTTGAACTTGTTGCAAATATCGGTACACCAAATGATGTACAAGGTATCATTGACAACGGTGGAGAAGGCGTTGGTTTATACCGCACAGAATTCTTATATATGGGTCGTGACAACCTTCCGACAGAGGAAGAACAGTTCGAAGCATATAAAGCAGTTCTGGAAGGGGTAAAAGAAGGTCAACCAGTCGTTGTTCGTACACTTGACATTGGTGGAGATAAAGAGCTTCCATACTTACATTTACCAAAAGAAATGAACCCATTTTTAGGATACCGTGCAATTCGTTTATGTCTTGAAGAGCAAGATGTGTTCCGCACACAGCTTCGTGCATTACTTCGTGCTAGCGTATACGGTAACTTAAAAATTATGTTCCCAATGATTGCAACTCTTGCTGAGTTCCGTCAAGCGAAAGCAATCTTATTAGAAGAGAAAGAAAAGCTTGTTAAAGCTGGTACAACAGTTTCTGATTCTATTGAGGTAGGTATGATGGTAGAAATACCAGCTTCAGCAGTATTAGCAGATCAATTTGCTAAAGAAGTTGATTTCTTCTCAATCGGAACGAATGATTTAATTCAATACACAATGGCTGCGGATCGCATGAATGAACGTGTATCTTACTTGTATCAACCATATAATCCAGCTATTTTACGTCTTGTAAAAATGGTGATCGATGCTGCTCATAAAGAAGGAAAATGGGCTGGTATGTGTGGTGAGATGGCAGGAGATTCACTTGCAATCCCGTTATTATTAGGTTTAGGATTAGATGAATTTAGTATGAGTGCAACATCTATTCTTCCTGCAAGAACACAATTAAGTAAATTGTCAAAAGCAGAAATGGAAGAGTTAGCACAAAAAGCATTAATGATGTCAACGGCTGAAGAAGTTGTTGAATTAGTAAAAAGTATTTAAGTACAAAAAACCTGAGGCCAATGAAATCGGTCTCAGGGCTTTTTTTGTACATGAAGTAGGCAAGAGATTATTAGATAGCGATAGCAACAATATCATCTAGACAAACGCGTAAAAGTCCTGTGAAGTCATCTTCAAATCCATTTTCGCCGGCAGAGAATAATGCAACTCCATTACAAAAACCTTGAAATATTACGTTATTGAATGTTCCGTTGTCTTTTAACGTAAGAAGGGAAATGTTAGTTCCTATTGCAACATTTTCAAGGACGTTACATACAGCAAATCTTCTATCAAAGTTTCTATTAGAACGTCCATTAAAATCTTCTTTTTCATGATGATGGCGATCTCTTTCTTTAAAGTTGTCACAACACCCAAAAGATCCAAACATACTCTTCATCACCCCTTTCATATTTATAATGTATGTATTTTGTATAGGGGATGATTGGACAAAGCGTGTAGTTTTTACTAGGATATTTTCTTATTTTCATTCACTTGAAGTAGAGGTAGTTTGAAGAGAATTGTAAAAGGTTATTTTCTACATAAAATAAAGACCACCTTCATAAAAGAAATAGGTAGTCTTTACGCTTTTTTACTTTTATATAAAACGATTATATATACGGGAAGTGCTAAAAGTAATGGTGCGATCGATCGCGAGGTATGTAATCCCTCTTCTAGTTGGAATGCTTTTTCTTTTGAGAATTGCAATATTGCAATATTTGTAGCATCACCAATAAAGTATAGAAGTAATACAGTAACGGCATAGCTTAAAAATGCAATAAAGCTTCCACATGAATTCAATAAAAATCCCTCTCTTGTTATCTATTTGTTACTATTGTATCATAATTGTAACAAAAAAGCACCCTTATATTCCGAATGTACAACAAAATTCGACATAATACTTCATTTTTTGCTAGGGTAGATAAGTTTATCGCATGATTTCTAATCATTATGTCGAATTCAAATGACATATATTACAAATAGATGAAATAAAAAAACGAAGGGATTCACCTTCGTTTTTTATTTTGCCCATTCTGTTACTTCTTCCACACTCATACGTGGTGCAGGATGACCTTTTAGGGTAGATTCACCAATTGTAATAAGCATAATTGGGACGTAACGAGAAGAAATATGAAACTCTTCCATTAATGCTTGTGAATGAAAACCACCAATTGCACAAGTATCCCAACCAGTTGCTTTTGCTGCAAGCATAAGTTGCATTGCTGCTAATGATGCATTTGAGAAAGCTGCATCTCGTGGATACTGCTCACGATTGTATGCAGATTCAATATTTTGAGCTAATCGTTCTTTCGCTTCTACTTTCATCAATCCTTGTTCCACAAGTGGACCGTAGACCGTTTCCACGTTCTTATATGCTTCTAAATCACCTAAAATCGCTACTACAGCAGAGGCATCAACAATTTGTTGTTGGTTGTATGCGATTGGAAGTAGGCGACTTTGAACATCCTTTCCTTGAAAAACAAGGAATTTCCAATGCTGTAAGTTCCAAGCAGATGGAGCTTGTGCAGCTGCTTTTAAAATTTGATGAAGTTCTTCAGCGGAAATCTCCTTTTCTGGGTTGAATGCACGATTCGATGTACGCTCGTATAAAACACTAAAAAAATCTTGTTTTGTCATTATATTTCCTCCAAATTACATATCAATTTTATGAAATAATGTCTATAAATTACTTATATTTAGTAAGTTGTCACTGTAAAGAATATAATATCTCTATTTTAATTGTCAAGTTTCTCGAATAGTAAGAAAGAGGGCGTTCGTACAAACGATATCCTTTGTGTAATCATACAATAAAAAGATAATTCACATTGGAGAATAGGGAAAATATAGCTCCTATCAGTAGGAGAATTCTTCGTCCTGCTGACGATTAAACCTCATCAATCGGGTTCTTTTGATGATAGTTTCCTATAAAGTGAGAAATTTCGTTCATGAAGTTGTATAGGTGGCTTAATTCATGAACCAGGTTGTTACGGGCAGTAAGGCTCCCGCCTATCTTCCTTGCTTCTCTCTGAATCTTAAGGTAGGAGTCTTACTGCCCTAAAATAGCGAGATAAAAGGATCGTGAGGAATTCAGTAGAACAAGATATATGAAGTGAGTGAAGAACAGTGATAAACATACTACATTTTTTATTAGAGAATACGGTTTTTCAAAATGTATTGCAAGATCTGCGGTTGAACGTACTTTATATAGAAGAAGGCTGTAAGCATCAACATGCAATAGAAAGGGTACATCCTAAATGTATGTTTATAGCGGGCAGTTTTGCAGAAGGGGAGAGATTATTCGAAAGGGTTCATCCACAAGTTGTCATTATATATGTATCAGATTGTATACAAGTAGAACATATAAAACGGATATATGATTCGGAGATTGCTTTCATTGTAATTTGGGATCAGCCTGTGACATCAAAATTTGTAGATATGTTGAAAATAGGGATACGGAATATTGTTCTCCCCCCAGTAACGCCTCAAGCTGTATTAGAAGAAGTGAATAGGGGGCTCTATCAATTATCTTTACTACAGCAACTAGGCTTACAACAAGAACTGCTGCAAATGATGTTTGATTTTCAAAATGATTTGTTGTTTATTGTTGAAGATGATGAAATTATTGATTGTAATACGAATTTTTTGCACTTTTTTGGATATGAAAATTTAATGGCTTATCGTGAAAATCATATCGTATTTGCAGAACATTTTATTCAAGAGCATGGTTATTATGCTACAGACCATGACATAACTTGGCTCGATGATTCTTTAATAAAAGCTAGAAAAATCAAAATGTATAATGATAAGGGAGAGGAGTTTGTTTTTTTATTACGTGCAGCTGCTTTACCAGAAGATGTATCTAGATTTATTGTAAAGTGTACGGATATTACAGAATTAGATGAGTTGTATCAGGAACAAGAGCGACTTGCTACAATTGATACTTTGACAGAAATATATAATCGTTTAAAGTTTCAACAAATATTAGAAGAAGTATGGAAAAATGCTCAGCGTAATCGTCAAAAAATGGCACTTATTTTCTTTGATATAGATGATTTTAAGAAGGTAAATGATACGTATGGGCATGATTTTGGTGACTTGGCCTTAATTCAGTTAGCCGAGCTGATGAAAACAAAAATTGATTCCAATTATACGTTTGCGCGATGGGGTGGAGAAGAATTTGTTATACTTGTAACAGATACAACGGAAAAAGAAGCGTTTCAAGTTGCTGAATCATTACGTTTTTTTATTGAGACAAAACAATTCTCAAGTATTTCAAAGCTTACGGCGAGTTTTGGGGTTGCATTATACGAACAAGGGATAACGAAAGAAGAACTCATACAACGCGCGGATATTGCGTTATATGAGGCGAAACAAAATGGAAAAAATCAAGTTCGTATATATAGAAAAGGAAAAATGTAAATTTTTCGCAACAAAGTGTTGCGATTTTTTTTTGTTGCTTGATAATAGATAGGAGAGGAATCGTTTATAATGAAATAACCGTGGAGGTTTTGAAATGATAAAAAAGGTAGTTATTATGTTTTCGCTGTGCTTTATCGTATTCGGGAGTGTATACTATTTTTGTAGAGAACCAAAAGAACAAAAAGTACTAACTTCAAAGGTAACTCCTTCTGTACAAGCTGAATTACAAGATCATATGGAAGAAGAGAAGGAGTCACCGATTGATTATGCTAGCATCGCACAAAAATTAGATCAATATTTAAAAGATAGAGCCTTTAATGGAACCGTTCTTATTACAGATAAGGAACATGTTATATTAAACAAGGGTTATGGATATGCAGATGTTCAAAAGAAACTTGAAAATACACCACAAACGAAATACCGCATTGGTTCGATCACAAAAACTGTTGTTGCAACTTCAATTTTACAGCTTCAAGAGCAAGGGAAATTAAACATTCAAGATAATGTAAATACATATATTCCTTCATTTCCAGCGGATAAAAATATCACAATATATCACTTGTTAACACATACTTCCGGTTTACCAGAGAAAGGGAAGGGACGAGTAAATCCTGCATCTCGTTTGAATTTAGTGAATTGGATTGGAAATCAACAACTAGAATTTCCAGCAGGAACAGGATGGAGATATACAGATTATAATTATATGGTGCTTGCTTATATTGTTGAAACGATATCCAAAAAGCCTTTAGGTGAATACATAAAAGAGAATATATTTGGACCAGCTGAAATGCATGAATCTGGGATGGGGAATGCGATGCCCGGAGAGCAGCATTTAGCCAAAGGATATAAAAAGCAAGATCATCTACTTGTACTTGCACCAAAATTAGGAATGGATTGGTTATATGGATGTGGTGAGATGTATACGACTGTTGGGGATATGAAAAAGCTAGATGAGGCAATTATAAATGGGAAACTTCTATCAGAGCAAAGTAGACAAGCGATGTTCACTCCTTCACCTGAGCGCAAGTATGCATATAGTTTCTATATATATAATGATTATTTTCATAATCATGGCGTACTTGCTGGTTGGAATACATTTAATAACTTTAATAAAGATAAAGGGATTTTTGTTATTTTATTCTCGAATGTAAAAAATAGTATGGACGATGATTTTAATAAAGAGTTCCGAAAAATGGTTAGCGATTTATTAGAACAAAGGGGATGAGAAGATGGAGCGTAACATTTCATCAATTGGTTTTATTGGCACAGGCGTAATGGGAAAAAGCATGATACATCATTTATTACAAGGGGGTTATACAGTATATGTGTATAATCGTACGAAAGAAAAAGCAGCTTCTTTAGTAAGAGAGGGTGCGAAATGGTGTAGTACGCCAAAAGATTTGGTGAAAAATGTTGATGTTGTTATGACAATGGTAGGATATCCACATGATGTAGAAGAAATATATTTTGGAGTGGATGGAATTTTAGCAAATGCAAAGGAAGGAACGATTGCGATTGATTTCACTACTTCTACACCAACATTAGCCAAAAAGATATATGAAGTTGGGAAAGAAAAAAATATATATGCTTTAGACGCTCCAGTCTCAGGAGGAGATATTGGTGCAAAGGAAGGGAAACTTGCTATTATGATTGGTGGAGACCAAGAAGTATATGATGTTTGTTTTCCGCTTTTTAACATGCTAGGTGAAAATATTCAATTGCAAGGGCCTGCTGGGAGTGGTCAACATACAAAGATGTGTAATCAAATTGCAATTGCATCGAATATGATAGGTGTTTGTGAAGCGGTGGCATATGCACAAAAAGCCGGTTTAGATCCAGAGAAAGTATTGCAAAGTATTGCAACTGGAGCGGCTGGAAGTTGGTCTTTAAGCAATTTGGCTCCTCGTATGTTAAAAGGAGATTTTGAACCAGGTTTTTATGTGAAACATTTTATGAAAGATATGAAAATTGCATTAGATGAAGCAGAAAAGTTACAATTACCTGTACCTGGTTTATCTTTAGCAAAAGATTTATATGAGCAGTTAATTGAAGCTGGGGAAAGTAATAGTGGAACACAGGTGTTATATAAGAAATATATAAGGGGGTAACAGAAATGGATTTAGTAAAATTTGACGGAATGATTGATGCAGTGCAGAGAGCGACTTGCATACCGATTGATGATAAGCAAAAAGAAGCATTTAAACAAAAATATGATTTTGAGCCTGAATTTGAATATGGTCGTGATGAAAATAATCATTATGTCATTCGAACTTCGAAGAAAATGTTAGAAGAGATGGAGTTCTATTTAGCATTAAAATATGATCGTGACGGAATCGATTTATATATGAGTGCTGAAATTGATGGAGTAAGTTATGTGTCTGTTAGCTATGGAGAAGATGCACTGCATTTACAGGAGTTGTTTCAGTTTTTAGAAGAGCATAAATAAAAGTCTTCGCATTGTTAGAGAGATATAAGTGCTAGGAAAAAAGATAGTAAGGGGTAACTGTCCTTACTATCTTTTTTATTATATGTGTATCGGTGCCCTTTCTTTGTTGAGCGAGAGGAAGTATCTCTATAAAAAATCCCCCACCAGAGTCTCGTGTAGAGGTAGGTGGGGGATTTTATCATATGAAGGATAAATTAGGATAAGTAATGGGATGAGGAATGGACTATAAATTAGAAGCACGACGCGAGCGCTCAATTGGAAAAGGAATAATTTGTGCGACATGATTAGGATCAAATTGTTTGACACGAGCATGACGTACAATGTAGAAGGCAAAAAGAATAGATACAGGAATAGCCCCGTATAAACCGAACAATAAAGCGCTTACAGAAGATGCGACAAAACCTAACATTCCGATTTCTAATTCCTCCATAATAGCTCCGAGAATGGCAGGAATAGCCCCACATGTAACTCCAATTATAAGTGCCATAATTAAGTTCATGATTTTCCCCCTCAATCTATATTTTTCTTTCCAGTTCTATTATTGGTATTATATCACAATTTAAACAGAATTTTCAGAAAAGGTTCAAAAAATGTTCAAAAAATATTGATAAAGATACTTGATAAAATAAAAAAACAGGTTTATTACATGAGTGGTAATAAACCTGATCCATAGGAGGATGTATATATGTAGAGTGAATAAAAGGTGGGAAAAGGGGATCCACTTCCTTTTATTCAACTATCTACCTTAATAAATAGGAACCCAGCCTGCAGTTGTAACAAAAATACGAATGGCTACAACTTGGCGATCATCCTGTAAAGTAAAATAATGTCTTACATTTTCAGGTACAGAAATAAGATCGCCTGGCTCAAGTTCAACATCAAAAAAACGACCGTCTTTGCCTTGAATAGCAAAAATACCATGGCCGCTGACAATGAAGCGAACTTCATCGTCAGTATGATGGTGCTCTTGTTTAAAGTTAATGAGCAACTCATCAAGATTAGGTGTTGCACTTGAAAGAGAAATGATATCATGAGCTTTATAACCGCGACGCTGTGAAACATCTGCTATTTCGTTGGAAAATAAAGTTAAAATTTCTTCCTTATTTTCATCAGTTAAAGCATAGTTATTCTGTAAATACGTAGGTAATTTAGAAATGTTCCATTTCTCATATAGTACATCTTCTTTTTGTAAAAACAGCTGTACCTCTTTTTCATTTTCAATGCGAGTATTTATTTCATGAATACGAATTTGCGCCACTAGAAACGCCTCCTTGAATGGTTAATAATTTTATATGAAACTGGAATAAAAATTCATATGCTTCTAGCCTTTTCTTTGTATCAAAGCTATCTTTTCCCCATACTGTAATGCCATGATTTCGAATTAAGACAGCGCCGCAATCTGATTGAATGTGTTTTTTGAATGCTTCGCCTAGAAGCGGAATGTGTGCATAGTTTTCAATAATTGGAATACGAATGGTTGCCCCTTCTTCCCAAATATTAAGCGCTTTTATAATTTCTTGATTTCGAATCATTACTTCTTTATCGTATAGGTTTGTAATCACATTATTATCGGTTGTATGAACATGTAGAACACAGCCAGCATTTGTATGGTTATAAATATGTGTATGTAAAATGGTTTCAGCGGAAGGGCGTAATTCCGTCTCCAATACGGGATTTCCTTGATGATCCACTAATAAAAAGTCATCTGGCGTTGTTTTTGTTTTATCTTTTCCGCTAGCTGAAATAAGAAAGGTAAGCGGTTCATGACTTACCTTGATAGAGATATTACCACTTGTTGCTGGGAACCAATTTCGATTTGTTAATTCTTTTTTTAATTCACTTAACGTATGCCATTTACGAAAAAGTTGTTTCATAGTTTTACCTCCAACAAGTGCTGCAACTCGTTTTGAATATCAGAAAACGTATGAAATGGTGTATAAGGAATATGATATTCTTTGCACTTTGTAATGAGAAAATCACGTGCGAATACTTTATCAGCTTGCTTAGCTGCTTGCAAATCTGTAATAGAATCACCAATGACAATGCGAAAATCTTGTTGAGAGCTAAGTTTTCGAATCAGCGTGGATTTACAAAGGCCACAATGATGGTTACAATGTTTATCACAAGGATATGGCCATTTTATTTCAATGTATTCTTTTGAAAAGTCAGCTTCATTACAATAAATCTTTTCTTTTGGAACAAGCCCATCTAAAAGGGGATGCACAAAGAAATCCATTCCTCCTGAAATGACATAGAAAGAAAGATCATTTTTATTTATAAACTGTACAAATTCCTGAAAACCACTACGTATACTTGCCTTGTTTTTTAAAAATGAAATGATATTGTCATGGAGATTGGTCGGTAATAAATGAAAAAGTTGCGACACACCTTCTTGAATCGAAAGATCTTGAGCTAATATCTGTTTCTTTATTTCCTCAGCCTTTGGTGGCGCGAAATATTCCATAATAGAAATGATATTGTCGTTATTTGTAATTGTGCCATCAAAGTCGCAGAAAATTTGAATGCTCATATTTTCACCTCACGCGATGGGTTTCCCCATAATTGTAGTGCGGTATGTAAATCAGCATCATCTACTTCATGTAATGGTGTTCCTTGCAAAGTTGCATCAATTGCTGCACGCAATGCTTTTCCTCCGCCTTGGGCACCATTGGGATGACCATGGATACCACCACCAGCGTTAATGACAACATCATTTCCAAAGTCACGAAGGGTAAATGGAACAAATCCAGGGTGAATGCCAGCTGATGGAACAGGGAAACTTCTTTTTAAATGAGAATCTGCTATTGTTAATGTTTCTGCAATTTGAAGGGCATCTTCTTTTTCTAACGCAACATTTCCATATGGCGATGGGAATAAAGAAAAGTCTGCACCAGCATAACGAAGCAATTTTCCAAGTAATAGGGAATGGGAAAAGCCGTATAATTTTGATGATGTATAAGCACCGCTAACAGCAGGGTGAGCCATGATAGGAACATTGATATCTTGATCTTCCGCTAGTGCTTGTAGTACATCTAATCCATATGCAAACGCATTAAACAGCAGAAGATCAGCACCAGCATTTACTGCCCGTTTTGCCCTTTCTTTTACATCATAAGTACGACCGGTTATATTTACTGCATATAAAGTTCTATGACCATATGTTTCATAAACAGATTGCAATACTTCTTTTCCAGAACGAACTCGTTTTTCAAGTGGTGTTAATGCATTTTCGAATAAAATTTCATCATCTTTTACGATATCCACTCCGCCAATTGCTTGATCACGAAGCTGCGTCTTCAAATATCCAATATTTCGCCCAATCATTCCTTTAAAAATGCTCATTAAAAGTGGACGATTATGAACATGTAACCTCTTTCTCACACCCTCAATTCCAAATTTTGGTCCAGAGAACTGTCTTTTCAAATCATCTGAGAACGTGAGATCAATAAGTTTAATTTCCCCATCTAATGATAATTTTCCAAACGTTGTCGTTAAAATTGCTGGTAAATCGGGACTGAAATTTAACGATGGATAATGAATTTTGATTATACCTTTTGTTACTTTTTTGCCAAGATAGTTGTTTACATCTTCTTGTTGTGGGAGTTCTTCTACATGAACAACATTGCCTTTATGTTGTTTTAATTGTTTTTGTAATAACTGGGGTAAATGTGTCCATGAACCAATCGTTAAGCCAAGAGCGATTTGCTCTGCTGTTTTTGTTAAGTTGTGAGAATCATCATGAATTAAATATGTTGCAATTATTCCGCTCATTTTCATAACCTCCTAGTTAAATAAAAAAACCTCTCAGCTAAGGAGAGGTTTTTTTACAACCAGCTCCTTATCTGTCAGCGTAACGCTGCGAGAATTAGCACCGTGTCTACATTTGTAGATCGGTTGCCGGGCTTCGTCGGGCTCGTCCCTCCACCAGCTCTTGATAAGAAGTATTTGGAAATATTTTAATTTTTTTTGATATCTGAATTTTGACAGAGATAACTTAAGTTGTCAATGGTTTTTTGAAAATTTTTAATTTACCAATTCGGTGAATAGCTTCTTGCAATCGTTCTTCACTATGTAAGAGACCAATTCTTACATAGCCTTCACCATGTTTTCCAAAACCAATGCCCGGAGCAACTGCAACGTGCGCTTGATTTAATAATAGATCGGCAAATTGTTCAGAATGATAACCATTTGGAACTGGTAACCAAGCAAAGAAGGACCCTTTTGGAGCCTTAACATTCCAGCCGATGGAATGACATGCCGAAATAAGAGCATTCCTCCTAGATTCATAGCGGTTCACTAATTCGGTTACACAAGTTTGCGAACTTAATAATGCTTCGCAAGCAGCTTCCTGAATAGCGCCGAAAAGACTAACATACATATGATCTTGCAGTAGATTAATCGTTTCGATGACACTTTCATTCCCAACTGCAAACGCGATGCGCCAACCAGCCATATTAAATGTTTTTGATAATGTATAAATTTCAATGCCTGTATTTTTAGCACCGTTAGCCTGTAGAAAACTGATCGGTTTTTTTGCATCAAAACCGATAGCGCCATAAGCAAAATCATGCACAACTAAAATGTTATGTTCATTTGCAAAACGGACTGTTTCTTCAAAAAATTCTTTTGAAGCGATCGCACCAGTTGGATTGTTTGGATAATTTAAAAACATTAATTTTGCCTGCTTGACAGTATCTTCGCTTATTTTCATGTAATCCGGTAAAAAATGATTCTCTGCTAATAGTGGCATTGTTTCAAGCTTTGCCTTCGCTAAAGCAATACCAGATAAATAGTCAGGATATCCAGGATCAGGAACAAGAATTGTTTCACCAGGATTTGTAAAACAAAGTGGCAATTCTACTAATCCCGCTTTTCCACCAAATAAAATCGCAACTTCTGTTTTTGGATTTATTTTTACCCCGTATTCACGTTCATAAAATATTGCAATAGCCTCTTTTAAGCTGTTATGTCCACGAAATGGTGGATATTTATGATGAAGCCCCTTTTCTGCTGCATGTTGTAAAGATTTTACGATATGCGGCGGTGTTGGTTGATCGGGATTCCCTTGCCCTAAGTTGATGACATCATGTCCAGCTTCTATTACTTTATTGACTTTTGCGACAAGTGAAGCGAAAAATTGTGTTGGAAGTGATGTCATAAGCTTGGAAGGTTGAAAATCTTTCATACTTTCCACCTCTTTTGAAAGTTGTTACAATTCTAGTGACAAATGATATAATCTTTCCAAGATTTTGTAAAGAGAAAAATAAAGAATGGGGCTGAAAAAATGAAAGTCGCATGTATTCAAATGGATATTGTTTTTGGTGATGTAACTTTAAATGTAGAGCACGCAGAGAAAAAAATAGAAGAGGCAATGAAAGAGAAACCAGATGTAATTGTATTGCCTGAACTTTGGACAACAGGATATGATTTGAAGCGACTTCCTGAAATTTCGGATAAGGACGGAAAACAAACAAAAGAAGTGCTTTCAAAATGGGCAAAAGAATTTAGCGTGAACATTGTCGGCGGTTCTGTTGCAAAGCAGACAGAGAAAGGTGTTACAAATACGATGTATATTATAAATCGCCAAGGAAACGTACAACATGAATATAGCAAAGTGCACTTGTTTCAATTAATGAACGAACATAAGTATTTAATAGCAGGACATGAAACAGGAGAATTTACTTTAGATGAAGTTCAGTGCGGAGGGGTTATTTGCTATGATATTCGTTTTCCAGAATGGATACGCGTACATACTGCTAAAGGAGCAAAAATCGTATTTGTAGTAGCAGAATGGCCGCTTGTTCGCATTGAGCATTGGCGTTTATTACTGCAAGCGAGAGCAATTGAAAATCAATGTTATGTCGTAGCGTGTAATCGAGTAGGAAAAGATTCAAATAACGTGTTTGGCGGTCACTCGCTTATTATTGACCCATGGGGGAAAATTGTCGCGGAGGCACAAGAAGGAGAAATCATTCTTTATGGACATATAGAGCTAGAAAAGATAGAAGAGGTCCGAAAAGGAATTCCCGTCTTTATGGATCGCCGTTTGGAATTGTATAAATAAAAAGATTGACAAATGATTTTTATTCTTGTTATAGTCTTCATCAGAAAGTTAAAAATTCGAATAAGTCGTACAACTCTTATCAAGAGCAGGTGGAGGGATTTGGCCCTATGAAACCCAGCAACCGACCGTAATACCATTGTGAAATGGGGCGCTTATGCGCCAAAAAGGCACGGTGCTAATTCCAGCAGAAAATGAATTTTCTGGCAGATAAGAGGGGAGAAGATACACTTCAAACCTCTTTCTTCATGGAAAGAGGTTTTTCTTATGTTGAGGAAACCTCTGAATTAAAAAGGAGGATGAGACAGTGGGATATTATACATTAACGGAAGAAACAGCAGTACAATATGTCAAAGAGCAGGGATATTTTGAAAAAGAAGCAACAATCGTTTGCCGAGAAATAGGGGATGGGAACTTAAATTATGTATTCCATCTTCATGATGGGGAGCAAGGAATCATTGTAAAGCAAGCACTTCCATATGCAAAAGTAGTTGGTGAAAGTTGGCCGCTTTCGCTTAATAGGGCAACCATTGAAAGTTCGGCATTACAAATTTTTGCTAAGTATGTGCCAGAATTTGTTCCAAAAGTATACGGACATGACAAAGAATTGGCTGTAATAGTGATGGAAGATTTATCATCTTTGACAATTGCACGTAAAGGGTTCATCGAAGGAGAAGAGTATCCATTATTGTCTGAGCATGTAGGTCGTTTTTTAGGGAAAGTGCTATTTTATACTTCGGATTTTGGACTGAATGCCGAAGAAAAAAGAGTGTTAGATGGAAAATTTATAAACCCTGATCTTTGTAAAATTACAGAAGATCTCGTTTTTACAGATCCGTTTGGAAATTACGAGACAAACGACTATGAGACGGAACTTCGGTCTGTTATAGAAGAGCTTTGGTGTGATAAAAATTTAAAACTGCAAGTTGCGCAATATAAATATAAATTTTTAACGAGAAAGGAAGCTTTAATTCACGGGGATTTACATACAGGAAGCATTTTTGCTTCTTCACAAGAAACGAAAATCATTGATCCTGAGTTTGCAACTTTCGGCCCGCTTGGATTCGATTTAGGACAGTTTATAGCAAATTTATTATTAAATGCCTTATCAAGAGAAGAGAAACGAGAAATTATATTTTTTCATATTAAAAAAACATGGGGCTATTTCGTAGATACATTTACAAAACTTTGGATATTGGAAGGCGTTGAAACGTATACGAAGGAAAAGCAATGGCTTCCGATTGTTCTGCAACATATTTTTCGTGATGCGGTTGGATTTGCTGGTTGTGAAGTTATACGTAGAACGGTAGGCTTGGCACATGTAGTAGATTTAGATGGAATTGTTGACAAGGATAGAAGAATACAAGTAAAAAAACAAGCTCTATATTTGGGTAGAAGTCTATTATTACATCAACCAAAGGGTGCAGATATTCAAGTATTCAAAACGTTATTTCAACATATTGTTTCTGAAGGAGGAATAAGAGTGTGAATACAACCGTTGCAGTTCCAAGAGCGATAAGTTGGAAAGGTGATTCTATTGCTATTTTGAATCAAACGAAGTTACCGCATGTTACGGAATATAAAACATTAACAAGTATTGAAGATGTTTGGAAAAGTATTGTTATGCTAGAGGTGAGAGGTGCGCCAGCGCTTGGTATTATAGCTGCTTTTGGATTAGCTTTAGCTGCTCAAAAATATGAAGCTATAAATATAGTGGAATTCAAAGCAAATTTCAATCGAGACTGTAATTATTTAGGGACTTCGCGCCCGACAGCGGTTAATTTATTTTGGGCTATCGACCGTATGAGAGCTGCGATTGAAGAAGTATCCACGATAAAGACAGCACGAAAAATATTAGAAGAGGAAGCGCTACAAATTCAACAAGAAGATGAACAAGTGTGCCGGAGTATTGGAGAACATGCGTTAACATGTTTCCGAGACGGCGACCGTATTTTAACAATTTGTAATGCAGGTAGTATTGCGACTGCTCGTTATGGCACGGCATTAGCACCATTTTATATCGGAAAAGAAAAAGGAATTCATTTACATGCTTATGCTTGTGAAACAAGACCTGTTTTACAAGGGGCACGCTTGACCGCATGGGAGTTGAAAGAAGCTGGTATTGATGTAACGCTTATTACAGATAATATGGCTGCCCATACAATTCAAACAAAGAACATCTCTGCTATTATTGTAGGAGCGGATCGAATTGTGGCAAATGGAGATACTGCAAATAAAGTAGGGACTTTAAATTTAGCTATATTAGCAAAACATTATCAAGTTCCTTTTTATGTTGCTGCTCCTTTGTCTACATTTGATATGAAAAAGAAAACAGGGAATGAAATCATAATCGAAGAGCGGGATGAGACAGAAGTAACAAAGATAAACGGACAACAAATTGCCCCGGCTGGAATTCATATATATAATCCAGCATTTGATATAACACCTCATGAATTCATTTCAGGAATCATTACCGAGAAAGGGATTTTACAGGGAGATTATACAAAAGAAATTGCTTCTTTATTTGAAAAGTAACCTTGTGCAAGGGAGTTTGTTATTTCTATGCCCCTATTTCTTGTACATACTTATGTATATAAGAGAAAGGGGGAAAAAAGGTGGAAGAATGGATATCGATGATTGGCAACGTAGGGTTTCCGATTGTTGTGACATTATATTTACTACACCGCATTGAAAATAAGTTGGATGGTGTCATTGTCGCAATCGAGAAACTCCCGCAGCAAATGAAAGGATATGAAGCACCTTACGAACCGAAATAAGAAAGAGCCCGCCTAAAAAAAATCTTTTAGGGCGGGCTCTTTTCAGAAAAATTATTGGGCTGTATAGCCTCCATCAATCACAACGGCTTGTCCAGTTATTCCTTTTGCTTGTTCACTGGCTAAAAATAAAGCATAGTTAGCAATCTCTTGTACTTCCAGTAATCGTTTTTGCGGCACAAGAGGATAAATAACATCTTCTAATACGCGTTCAAGTGGTACATTTCTCGTATGAGCTAAGTCTTGGAGTTGATTGCGAACAAGAGGAGTATCAACGTATCCTGGACAAAGAGCATTTGCTGTAATTCCATGCGTTGCCCCTTCTAACGCAGCTACTTTTGTTAATCCAATTACACCGTGTTTGGCACTATTATAAGCAGCTTTTCCAGCAAATCCAACGAGTCCATTAACCGAGGCAATATTAATAATGCGTCCATATTGTTGTTTTTTCATAATAGGAAAGGTATGTTTTATTGCGATAAACGGTGCAATCTGCATAATTTTAATAAGAAGCTCGAACGTATCAGTTGGAAATTCATCAATGGGGGAAACATGTTGCATACCAGCGTTATTGATTAGGACATGTAACGAACCAAATTCTGCTACTGTTTTAGCAATGGCTTCCTCGATTTCTTGCTCAGATGTCACGTCACATTTTAATCCAATTGCTGTATGGCCCATCTTTTGTAACTGTTCAGCCGCACTTTTAGCGCGCTCTTCAAGGCGATCGCTCACGACAACTTTTGCTCCTTCTTTTGCAAAGGCAGCAGCCATTTCATACCCAATACCACTCGCAGCACCTGTTAGAAAAATAACTTGGTTTGTAATCATGATGAAATACACTCCTTTATATGAGATAAGATTTGTCTTACTTGCATTATTTAGAGAGTATAGAATGAAAATCCTGCAAACATTTGGAGAAAAACAGTTAGCTATATTGTTTTACAAAATAGTCTTTGCTATACTATTTTGTAAAGCAAGATACTTATGCGTATCTATCTTGTTATACAAGATAGAGGGAGGATTTGAATGATGTCGACAAGTCAAATGCTAAAGGGAATTTTAGAAGGGTGTCTCCTTGCTATCATTTCTGAGGGAGAGATATACGGATATGAAATGAGTGAAAAGCTAGCGAAGTATGGTTTCACCATGGCGAGTGAAGGCAGTATTTATCCGCTATTAATCCGAATGAAAAAAGAAGGTTTCATTACAAGTACAATGAAAGAATCGCCATCTGGTCCAAAGCGAAAATATTATACATTAACAGAAAAAGGGGAAGATGCACTCGATGAATTTATGGAGCGCTGGGAAGCGATGCGTAGTAGCGTGGAGCGTTTATTACAAGGAAAGGGGAGAAGATGATGATACAGGTTTCTAAAGAAGGAGAAAAGTTTTTAACAGATACAAAGGTATATTTATTGACAAAAGGAATTAAAGAAGAAGAGATCAACACATTTTTAGAAGATGCTGAACTTCATTTAATAGAGGGAGAAAAGGAAGGGAAGACTGTTAAGGATATATTTGGAGATTCACCAAAAGAGTATGCGGATGAATTGGCGAAAGAAATGGAACGAGATACAAAAGAAAATAGGAAGCTATTAATCGCACTTATAATAGGTGTATTTGCGTACTGGTCGATTCCAGATCTTTTATTTCATAGTGTGAACGAGCCAGTATCTATAACACTTCTTAGTTTCATTGGTTATCCAATTGTATTGACTATTAGTATTCCTTTGGGAATTATTGCCTTTCGTAAGTCTGCATTTCTTAAAAGTAAATTAAAAGAATTTTCGATATTATTTATAGGTATCACACTTTTACCGATAGGTTTGATTGTTTTTATTATGCTACTTAACAAATGGTATGAGCCACCGCTTTTTTATTTATCCTCGTTGCAAAGTTATATATTAGGAGGATTACTCCTATTCATATTGGCGATTATTAATATGCGTTTAGCAAGTTGGATGGGATTGCTTCAAGTGGTTGTGTTGTTTACCGTTATGTTTATATTTCAATGTACAGCGGTGAAAGATACGAATTTGAGTGCTTTAGAACCAATCTTTTTATATGGTAGTTTAATTGTATTAATGAAAATAGATTTAAAAAGGATAGGAAAAGAAATAAACGCATAAATGAAGGAGAGAGGAGGTTGTCAATTGCTCTTGTTTGTATCATATCTATTTGTTTTCTCCTATTAGCTAGTTTAGGACTATATACTACTTTTGGTGAACTACCCGCCACTTAAATTGAAGTAGGGGCTTCTCAGTTCCACGACGAAAGCAACCTTTCGTCTCCCTGAGCGTTACTTCGGGTTATTCCACCCCTAGATGTCCAACGCTTGGACGTTCTTTTTTACGGTTGATATTTTACGCAGGAACCGAACGGCTTGGTTTTCGCACTTTGTTTTCTTCCTGCAACCTTATATATCAAGTTATCAAAGAACTTCATGTTTCTAGTTTATCAAAAATCTTTTGGCTATGCCAAACCGAAATTCATCTCCCACCTACTGTTGGGTTATCGCCCTGCACACGCTTGAGGAAGGAGAATTCTTCCGGATAAAGCGTTAAAAAAATAGATGAAGAGTATTTTGGAAATTTGCTTGAAGATACATCAGGATATTTTTTTTTGGTTTGGCTGAATAGGGAAAGGGCTGCTTTGGATGTGTAAGCGAATATTCCCGAATCGATATTATCGGATTGTATTTCGTTTCATTACATGTGCCTTTAGTTGTTTATTTCTTTTCTGTGCTACATGTATATGGTTTTTAGATTGGAACGGTTTATTTTAAATAGTAACGTTCTCGAGTTACTGTTTTTCTTTATGCAATAAAACGCTTTGTAAAGCTAACTGTTTTTGTTCTTTTGTTAAGAGAGAATCGAGGGGAACCTTATCTGGTCGCGGAACAATTTTATGCATAAGGTTACTTGCTGAAGGGTGATGTTCAGATCCAATGGGAGAATGAGGATCAGCATGGGTAAGTTTTCCATGAATGCGTCTTGTAAATAAAATATGTCCGATTTCATGAGCGAGTGTATAAATGTTCCGCATAGGTGCAGCTGAATTTGTCAAAATAATATAACCGGTAAGATGATTTTGTTTTGCTAAAGAATAAGCACAAGCAATGACCGATTGTTCTTGAAAGTAGTTGCTTCCAATATAGCAAATATAAATATCACAATTTGGAACTTGTGAAGTGCATGTATGAAAAAAGGATGAAACTTTTGGTTGTTCTTGAATAGAGGCAATATAGCTAATTTCATAATCATCAAAGCGGAAGGAATCGTCTAATGTAAGGACATCTTGAATGCGAAACGATATAGGATGCCAGATGAATTCGGCAACGGCTATATCTTTTGCGATACGATTATTTGTAATATTAGATCCTGGTGTAATGCAGATGCATATGTTTATATACGGGGACATGGGAAAACACCTCAAAAGAAAACAAAGTAGTGCTATACAGTATGACAGAAAGCCAGCATGTGTATAGATGGAATCACTATAAGAAGTAATTTTATCCTGCAGTAGCCTGGTTGGTGAGGCCTCATAATCAGTGAGGGATGAAGCTCCCAGCGATTAAAGCTTCCCTTTATCCCACTCTTGTCGTATTTATACAGCAACTGAAAAAATACTGTCAATCTATTTAGATTTTAAGTGAGTTAGGGAAAATATTTATGAAATGGGTACATGCAAAGATTCGCTTTTTTGTGTACTAGTTGCACTATGTCAATAGAAATTACGATTATTATAGAGAGATTTTTGTAAAGTTGTTTATTAACAGCTGTTTTTTACAGATAAATAAGTGTAATTAGAATTCAGGAAATATTCATAGTTAAATGAAGTGAGTGGCATTTCTTTTTGATATAGTAAAAAAAAGGGGGGAAATATATGTATACATTAAAAATTGTTTCAGACCGAGAAGCTGTCTATCAGTTTGCAAGTTATGTGAAAGTTGTTCAAGGGGTAGAGAACGTATATGTAGAGGTAGGGGAGCCTTTATATGAACATCCACTTATGAAATTTTATGTACATTTTGCAATTCAAGAAGCATATGAAAATGAAAAGGCACTGAAAGAAATTGCAAGATTAGTAGAATTAGGACGGTTTACATATGTTCATTACCGAAATGAAGAAATTGAACAGGCATTTGAAGCAGTAAAATATGAAAGTTTTCAAAAATAATGAAAAGAAAGGGAAGCGGATGCTTCCCTTTTTGATGGATCAATTTTTGAGAAGATAAATTGTCATACTTACAGTATTCTTTGTTTAAAATAGGAAAAAATAATACGAGGTTTGTTATGATAAGAAAGGAGAGTTTTTATAATGGGGTATATTGAAGAGTTACGGAAGTCAGTTGGTACGAGGCCGTTAATTCTTGTCGGATCAGCCGTCATTATTTTAAATGAAAAGCAAGAAGTATTCCTGCAATATCGTTCTGATACATATGATTGGGGAGTGCCAGGGGGCGCAATGGAACTTGGAGAAACGACAGAAGAAACGGCTCGGCGAGAACTATTTGAAAAGACTGGATTAGAAGCAAAGATATTACAATTTCTTGGTGTTCTGTCTGGAAAGGATCTTTATTATCGCTATCCAAGCGGGGATGAGATTTATCATGTTATTCATCTGTATCAAGCTCATCATGTTAGTACAAAAATAGAATTAGATAAAGAAGGATCGAGTATTGCATACTTCTCTATTCAGAAATTGCCCAATTTAAATAAGATAACGGAAAAAATATTACAAAAGTTTTTCTATGCACTAACAGAATAGAAGTTTAATATTTTGTTTATTTTAATTATATTAAATATTTTGTTTTTTTGTAGGTGATTATAGTATAATTCATATAGATAGGCATCTTATGTTATTCCATCTAAAAATTGATTAGGATCCATAAGAGAGGGGTAAGTATAAGATGCAGAATGTTGTGATTACAGCAGCAGTTCGTTCACCAATCGGAACTTTCGGAGGAGCGCTAAAAAATGTAACACCAGTAGAATTAGCGGTTCCTGTGCTTCAAGAAGCTGTAAAACGAAGCGGAGTAGAGTCTCATGAAGTGGACGAAGTCATTTTAGGGCACTGCATTCAACGAACGGATGAGGCAAATACAGCGCGAACAGCTGCATTAGCAGCAGGATTTCCAGAAACAGTTACAGGTTATACGATTCAGCGTCAATGTTCTTCAGGCATGCAAGCGATTATGTCTGCAGCAATGCAAATTCAGTTAGGTATTAGTGATGTGGTCGTTGCAGGCGGAGTAGAGGCGATGAGCTCTAGCCCCTATGCGTTAAAACAGCACCGCTGGGGACAGCGTCTTCAGCACGGCGAAATTCGTGATACGGTGTGGGAAGTTTTAGAAGATCCTCTTCATCATATGATGATGGGTGAAACGGCAGAAAATTTAGTTGAACAATATAATATTACAAGAGAAGAACAAGATGAAATTGCGCTTCGTAGTCATCAGCTAGCCCTTCAAGCTATTGAATCTGGTTATTTTGATAACCAAATTGTGCCACTCACAATAAAAGAACGAAGAAAAGAAGTTGTGTTTTCGAAAGATGAACATCCGCGTGCTGACATTACAGCGGAAAAGTTGGCCAATTTAAAACCGGCATTTCGTAAAGACGGTTCTGTAACGGCTGGAAATGCATCAGGTATTAATGATGGTAGTGCTGCTTTAGTACTAATGAGTGAAGAGAAAGCGAAGGAAAAAGGTTTGCAACCATTAGCGAAGGTTGTAGGGTATTCAGTAGCCGGAGTAGATCCTAAAATTATGGGAATTGGCCCAGCGCCAGCAATTCGTAAAGGATTAGAAAAAGTGAATTGGTCGTTGGAAGATGCCGACTTACTGGAAATTAATGAAGCTTTTGCGGCTCAATATTTGGCGGTCGAAAAGGAACTCGGTTTAAATCGTGAAAAAGTAAATGTGAATGGTAGTGGCGTGGGTCTTGGTCATCCAATTGGATGCACAGGAGCACGCATTACGGTAAGCTTAATTCATGAATTAAAAAGACGGGGTCTTGAAAAGGGAATTGCTTCCCTTTGTGTTGGCGGCGGTATTGGAGTAGCATTATTTATAGAAGCATTATAAAAAAGAAGCGGCAGTGACCGCTTCTTTTTTATGATTGAAATAAATGATGGAATAATCGCTCGCGATTTTCGAACAAGAGTTTTGTTATTTGATAGTGCTCGGTTTCTTCTTAATGTTACATTTGGATGAAAATGAAGCGATGGTAATGTCTAAATAGCAAGTAAGCAATAAGGATAAACCGTGAATTTATGCATTTGCTCTTTTTATAAAGAGATGCTTTTTAGAAAAGGGCCATGTTTATTCAATATATAAACCTCAATTCATCGAAGATTTTGTTTCTAGTATAGAAGCGAATACGAGGGTAAGACAGCTTGCAAGGAAAAGAATACATTGTAAAACTCCAAATCCTAATCCTTCCCATCCATATGTATGTCTCTTTAAAAGGAAAATTAACACTGTAGAAAAAAGACCAACTAGTGCGGGAATATATTTTATTATTTTTAAATGCTTCCAAAAGAAAAAACAGAGATATGTACTTATGAAAAGCGGTATGAGAATCAGAAAAAAGACGAGTGTTATAGACAAAAATATTCCTCCTTCCTCTTTATTCCTGATGATAAAAAGTCTATCATTGAATGTGTAGATATGCCAATGTGAAAATAAGTATTGCATAGAAATGAAGGAAGTCGTTATGATAAAGTGAAACTTTAATCAGTGGGAGGGCTTCATCCCTTATTGATTATGAAACCTTGCCAATCGGGCTGTTACTGCCCTGAAATGGCGGGATAAAGTGTGCGTGTTATACATATAAATTCATGCGTTGGTTATGAAAAAAGGAGATGTTCTCTTATTTTGTTTCATGCCGCATGGCGCTAAAGTAGACTTCTATTTTCATATTTTACAAATAGAGAGTATAATAGTATCCAGGTTTACAAGTGTTGTTTACGGGATTTTCACTGTTTCCGTTCTATATAAAATGAAAGCAGTATTTTGTTAAATGAATGAAAGTGTTAGGAGTAATAGAATTATGAAAGTATGGAAAAGTATTTGTATTTTATGTAGTTGTCTCTTGATATTAAGTGGTTGTTTTCAAAAGGAAGAAAAGAAAGAACCGAAGAAGAAGAAGGTAGAAGCAATTCCAGTGACGGCTGAATATGGTGGGAGAGAATTGAAAAAAGTTGGACAAGCTGTAAAAGAAAAAGGATGGGGAACATTTAAATTACAAAAATTGAAACACGTAAATCAAACATTCGAAGTAGCCCCAGTGAAAATTCATGTACAAGATGTGAAAGTTATTGAGCTATCACAAATGAGTAAAGAGGCAAAGGACACATTGAAAGTTTATACAGCTTTAAGCCCAGAGGAAGTGCAGCGCAGACTTGGAGATAAAGTGAGTCAAGAAGATGCTGAATTATATGCTTCTTTAAGTGGTCAAGAAATTAAGGACACGATACGTTATGTTGAAATTTCATATAAAGTAGAAAACAGTGGAGATAAAGCCATGCAGTTTTCCGCTATAAATGATGTTATGATTAATGAAACACAGCAATTCAATGTAACAAAGCAGAATTTCTTATATGAAGAGAATACAATCGCTGGCACAGAAAGTGTATCAAGAGAGGAGTATAACCCAGGTGAAACGAGGGATGGTATGATTGGGCTGATACTTGAAGATGGAAAAACAGATGTTACAAACATTTCATTTACAACAGATGTTCTCGCAAGTAAGGATACGCATGAAACGATTTCAGAACCAAGAACGTTCAACATTGCGCTATCTAAATGAAATATCATGAATATAAAAAACAATCAGCTTTCTGTTTCGGCTGATTGTTTTTCTATTTCTTTTACGTACGTATCTACTTTTTGAAACTGTTTTTTAATTTTAAAAGCATCTTTTTGTTCTTGAAATTGTTTTTCATTATACGGTCCAAAGCGTTTATTTTGTTTGATATCAATAATCCAATAATACTCGTTTTGTTTATTCGTTAATGTTGCCTCAGGATTATGTGGATCTGATGTTTCCTCAATTTGTTTTGCGGTAATATATCTATCATCCCAAGCAATTTCTGTTATGTTTGCGGGGATATATTGTGTCGCATATACAGCATCTTGTGTTGGGAAAAGTTCAAATGCATTCCCGGAAGTATTAATAAGTTCATATTCCTCATTAATAGTATAAGTTGGATGATTTCCGCTTCCTGTACAACCTGTGAGTAATATAGTGACAAATAGAATGATCCATCGTCTCAATATGAGTACCTCCTTACAATGCTGTTGTAACACATTGTACAAGAAATGAGAAAGAAACGCTAGTTTACAATGTTTTTTAGAAATGATACGATGAAACGAGTAAAGAAGGATACGAAGGAGTCGACATAAGATGAAGTTAAAGATGCATCGCCCAGCGGTGGTAATGAATCGCATTGGTGCTTCCATAATTGATATGTTTCTAATCTCTGTTTTATACGGGGTGATTGTAGCTATCATAACTGGAAACTACAGTGCGATTTTTAATCGTTTTAATGTTAGCTTGGGTGATTATCGATATGATCTTACACTTGTTTTTCTATTAATGGCTATTTATTTTATTTTTCTTCCCTTTATTTGGAATGGTTGTACCATTGGGAAAAAAATGACTAGAATAAAACTTATATCATTAACAAAGGAAACGTTAACGATACAAATGCTAATGGTACGTTTTTTTGTATTGTTAGTACCGAACATAGTATTTCTTGGAATCCCAGCAATATGTAATGTATATATGATGCTATTTCGTCAAGATAATTGTGGATTCCATGATTTAGTTACAAAGACGAAAGTAATGAGTCTCGTTTAAGAGAGAATAAAGAATGGAAGACGAGTATAGGGTGAATATAAGGAAGTACTTTTCTATATGATTCTCTCTATAGAGATGAAGGATGTATGAGCGTTAGCTTTTCTAACATTCGTACATCCTTATTTTTTAATCAAATTACATTTATCTCGCTATTTTAGAGCGCCCGATTAGTAAGAGTTCATCATTCGTCAGGATGAAGAAAATCTCCACTGATTAACGTTTCCCTTTATACATATTTCGTTAGTGTCTTATATGAGTCAGAAAAAGAAAACTAGATTAAAGTTGCTGTCGAGGGAATGGCTGTTCCTTCTTGCAGATTTATCTAGGAAAGGAGTATACTGAAGGACGGTAGGACTTTTAGAAGGGGTAATGACAATGAAACTTGCAGGAAAGGTCATCGTTGTAACTGGCGGTGGGATTGGTATTGGACGCAGTACAGCTCTTTTATTGGCAGCAAAAGGTGCTAAAGTGATTGTAACAGATATTGATAGAGAAAGCGGACAAGCGACAGCAGAAGAGATTGTAAATTTAGGTGGAGAAGCACGATTTGTATCTCATAATATGGACAGACAGAGGGATTGGCAACATGTTATTGATGTCGCCATTGCTGCTTATCATCGCATTGATATGTTGTTTCATAATGCTGTGTTATATAAAATTGACGCTATTTTCTCTGATCAACAAGGAAACGATTCCAATGTACTTTGTATGAATGACGTTTCAATCGAAATAAAACAATTGACGTCATCATTTATGAAACAGCAAGAAGAAGTGATGCTAACGGATTTGCCTATCTTCGGTGTTATTAGTGCAAAGAAGCAATCATTTCATACAGTTGAAACCCTAGTATAATAGTGGAAAACCGCCCTCGATTTGTGCGTGGACGGTTTTTTGTATATATTAGCAAATATCTTCTCTGAAAAAATAAACAAAGATCTTGTACGTAAGCACAAAGCCTTTTAGGTAGACCATTTTAAAATGGAAAATCCATATGGTGGAAGTGTAACTTGTAATGAATTTGTTTCTGCTGCAAATTCTTCATTTGTATATAAATTAATGATTTTTTTACTAGAAATATGAAACGGCATAGGAGCCGAAATTTCATGAGTTGTTGGATTTAAAACAAAGAAAATCGTTTCTTCTCTATATGTCTTCGTATAAGAGATATAACCTTGCTTATCATTTGCCTCAATAAATTGAAAGGTCCCATGACCACCAAATGCTTTATATTGTTTTCGTAATGAAATTAATGTTTGTACATGTTCAAATAAGGCTTTATCTTGCTTGTCTTCTTCCCAAATCATGCATTTTCGGCAGCCGGGATCCATGCCGCCATCTAGCCCAATTTCATCACCATAATAAATGCATGGTGAGCCGATAAACGAAAGATGGAATACGTAAAGAAGTTTTACCTTACCTTTGTTACCGCCACATATTGTTAAAATTCTAGGTGTATCATGGCTACCTAATAAGTGAAAAGCTACCTCATTTACATTCATGGGATAGGAATGAAGAAAAACTGTAATTTGCTCCATAAATGTACTCGGTGCTATTGTTTCATATGCAAAATAAGAAAGAAGAGCATTTGTAACTGGATAACTCATGACGGCATCAAATTGATCGCCCTGCAGCCATGGTAGTGCATCGTGCCAAATTTCACCTACAATGTAGACTTCGGGATTAATCGATTTGATTTCGCTACGAAATTCTCGCCAAAATGCATGGTCAATTTCATTTGCTACATCAAGACGCCAACCGTCAATGTTACATTCTTTTACCCAATAGCGTCCTACTTCCAGTAAATATTCTTTAACTTCAGGATGAGCGGTATTGAATTTTGGCATTTGCGGTGTAAATGCGAATGTACCATAGTTCGGACGTGGCTCGGTTACAATCGGGAATTCATGGATATGAAACCAGTCTTTATATAGAGAACACGCACCCTTCTTTATAACATCTTGAAATTTATCGAAAAAGTATCCGCTATGATTAAAAACGGCATCAAGCATGACTTTAATTCCTCGGTTATGACACTCGTTTATTAACCTTTTAAAAATTTCTTTCGTACCAAATTGCGAATCAATTTCCATATAATCAATTGTGTCATATTTATGATTGGAATGTGCTGTAAAGATCGGAGTAAAGTATATACCAGAAATACCGAGTTTCACGAGATAATCAAGATGTTCAATGACGCCAGTAAAATCTCCACCGAAGAAGTTTGTTGGTGTTGGATCTGTACTCCCCCACGGAAGAGTATGCTCAGGATTCCGTGTAATATCTCCGTTTGCAAAACGTTCTGGGAAAATTTGATACCATACTGTATCCTTCACCCATGATGGTGCTGTAAAGACATCCTTTTCATGAATAAAAGGGAAGCAAAAGAAATTCCCAACGTCATGATCTGGAATTTCAGAGAAGAAGCCTCGCTCTGTATAGATAAGTGTTTCATCGTTATTGTGTAGTTTGAATCCATATCGCAAACGTTTAAATTTTGGTGTGACTGAAACGAACCAATAATCAAATAAAGCGCAAGATCCAGTCTTTCTCATAGGAGTTTGAGTTGTAATCCACTTTTTATCTTTCCGTTCATAAGGATCGCCATGAACAAGTAGGGCTTCATTTACATCATCCTTTTTTGTGCGGAGCTGAATATGAAGTGTACGTTTATTGTAAGCGTATGCATAATGGTCTTTCGGTCGATGATATATTGCTTCTTGCAACATAGAGAAAAATCCCCTTTCATTTTTTATAAAACAGCAATATATTACAAACGATTGTTTTTTATGTATAACGTTGTTTATAGGAGTAGAATTTATATTTTCATTCGTATTTATTTTTTGTATATGTTTTATGAATTATTTTGTACAGTGGCTAATCAATATTAGCTTTATTTCAGTTGGAAAATAGATTGTATGACAGAGTTATTGTTTACAAAGATAACTTTAAATATGATTTAGTTAGCTATAAGTGACAATTATTCGTCATTAGCTTATATGAAATGGTAGCGAAAAATAGTATATTATAGTATAGGAAAATAAGCCTATATCCTTTACAATACATGAAGTGGGAGAATATTCGTTTACATTGATATAATTTATTAAAACGCGAAAGAAATGGGACTTTCTTTTTTCTATAACCCACAAATTTGCAAAATCAAAATAGATGAAGAATAAGAAGAGAGGAGGAGATTGTATGACAGTTACGATTAAAGATGTAGCGAAACAAGCGAATGTTGCGCCATCAACGGTGTCTCGTGTGATTGCTGATAATCCAAGTATAAGTGAAAAGACGAAGCGGCGAGTTCGTAAAGTTATGAGCGAGCTCGGATATCATCCGAATTTAAATGCAAGAAGCCTTGCCAATCAAACGACGAAAACGATCGGTCTTGTTATGCCAAGTTCTGCAAATAAAGCATTTCAAAACCCGTTTTTTCCAGAAGTTATTCGTGGGATTAGTTCGTTTGCTCATGTTGAAGGGTATGCTTTATATATGTCAACAGGTGAGACGGAAGAAGAGATTTTTAATGGAGTCATCAAAATGGTGCAAGGACGTCAAATAGGAGGCATTATCCTACTATATTCACGTGAAAATGACCGGATTATTCAATATTTAAATGAACAAAACTTCCCGTTTGTTTTAATCGGAAAACCGTATGAGAAAAAAGACAAAATTACATATGTTGATAATGATAACTATACAGCTGCAAGAGAAGTTGCAGAATATTTTATTTCTTTAGGACATAAACGAATTGCATTTATTGGTGGTGGCTCCGATTTACTCGTAACAAAAGATCGCTTAGCTGGGATGAGTGATGCTTTAAAGTTAGCGGATATTCAGTTACCGAGTGAATATATATTCCATTTAGATTTCTCAAGGGAAAGTGGTCAGCAAGCTGTAGAAGAATTAATGGGATTAGAAGAACCACCAACAGCAATTATGGCTACAGACGATCTAATTGGCCTCGGTGTATTAAGTGCCCTTACAGCAAAAGGGATTTCTGTACCGAAAGATGTTTCGTTAGTGAGCTTTAACAATGCGTTGTTATCCGAGATTGCGAGTCCACCTTTGACAACAGTAGATGTCAACATTTATCAATTAGGTTATGAAGCTGCAAAAGCATTAGTCGATAAAGTGGAGCATTCAGAATCAAGTTCAAAATGTATTGTGATTCCACATAAATTATTGAAACGTCAGACTTGTGAGTATTATGAAAAAAGCTAAGAGTGTTCATGAAATGCACCCCAACTGTAGACCGCGTCTAACAGTTGGAGGTGCATTTCATTATCTCTTCGCTGTTTGTTTTAAGAAATTTTCTAAACGATCGCAGCCTTCTTTTAATGTTTCCATACTATACGCGTAGGAAAGACGGATATATCCTTCACCGTAATCTGAAAATGCTGTTCCAGGAACAACAGCAACTCCAGCTTTTTTCACAAGGTCAATAGCAAAGTCAAATGATGAAGAAGTGAGATGGCCAACATACGGGAAGAAATAAAAGGCGCCCGTTGGTTTTTCGACAGAGAGCCCCATTTGTATGAGTCGATTGTAGACATAATCACGACGTTTTTTATATTGATGGCGCATCATTTTCGGTGCATCTTTTGCTGCTGTTAATGCTTCAATTGCGGCATATTGAGCAATCGAAGTTGCGCAAGTTACATTATATTGATGAACTTTTAAAATATGTTCTGCTAAATATTGTGGGGCAAATAAAAGACCAATGCGCCATCCTGTCATCGAATGTGATTTAGATAAGCCGTTAATAACAATTGTTTTATTGCGCATTTCTGGAAACTGAGCGATAGATCGATGACTTTCTTCATAGACAAGTTCGCTGTAAATTTCATCAGATAAAACGAAAATATTTTTATCTTTTAATACATTTACAATATCCGTTAGTTCTTCTTTTGATAGTGTAACACCAGTCGGATTAGAAGGATAAGGTAAAACAATGCATCTTGTTCGATCTGTCATTGCATTTTGAATCGCTTTTGCTGTTAAACGAAATCCTGTTGGACGAACATCTACAAAAACAGGAGTTGCACCACAAAGTCTAATGATTGGTTCATAGCCAGGATAAATAGGCGCGGGTAAAATAACTTCTGTTCCAGGCTCTAAAATAGTACGGAATGCAATATCAATCGCTTCGCTAGCCCCGATTGTAATGATGGTTTCGTTTTCAGGTGTATAGTGTAAGTTATAATTTTCCTTTAGAAAATTACAAGCTACTTCGCGTAACTCTAGTAGACCAGCATTATGTGTATAACTTGTATAATTTTCTGTGATTGCTCTCTTAGCAGCTTCTTTTACTAAAGAAGGAGTTGGAAAATCAGGTTGCCCAATTGTTAAAGAGATAATATTGTCATAGTTTTGAATCATATTAGAGAATTGACGGATACCAGAAATTTTAATATCCTTCACTTTTGGATTAATAAATTGTTCCATGTTGACTCCCTTTCTTCGGCTTGAAAAATTATATTTATTTTATCATATTTTTAATTTTTTCGCTTTTCAGCGAAAAAAAAAAGTCGCTGAAAAGCGACTCTTTAATACCCGTATTCCCAATCTATTTCATCTTCATTCCAAAGTACGGAAGAAACTTTTCCAAGATGTATAACCGTTTCGTTTACAGCGCAAGTACAATTTTCGTCTCCAGTTTTGTTTTGTAACTCTTCATACACTGATTTTTCAACATTTTCGAGGACGACTAGATTCTCCTCTTTTAAAACAAGGGTAGTTCCTGCCATATTTATCTCCTCCTACTAAAATAATGATTACTTATTTATAAACATAGATAGTATGGATTATATGTTTGATGTTGTTATAGTTGTCCGTATATCTGGCTTGTTGTGCTTTAATTTTTAATCCGTATTCATTGTATACTGCATCATAGTAATTTGGTACATGGTTTACAATCATTTCGGAAAGTTGTAACATTTCTTATTGTTTGTTCACAAATGATTTACAAATATAAACGGAAAAATCTAAATTTTGAAACAAAGTAGACTTTAAAATGATATAATCAAATCAAAATACATATAGGAGATGAAAGGCTATGGAGCTAATCCGTGATTTAATGATCCAAGTTGCGATTATTATTTTGCCGCTATTTTTATATGAAGCAATCCGTCTTAATCATTATCAAAATATGCTTCCAAAGCCCAATTGTTATTTTATTACATTTTTGTCCAGTGTTACACTTGTGCTTTCGATGACATATCCAATTTGTTTTGGAGAGATTTGTAATTTTAATTTTCATGCGATTCCAATTATGAGTAGTTTCTTATATGGTGGAATGATTGGTTTGATTCCAACTATGATTTTTCTCATATATGAATGGTTTTTACATGGTTTCAATTGGTTTCGGATCATAGAGGTCATTGTGTTAGTCATTATCCCATTATTATTATCAAAAAAGTGGACAGTCTTTCCAAGAAATAAAAAGCTTATTTTATCATTTATTGTCGCGTCTTTATATGTGCTAATCTGTCTCGTAATAGAAATATTTGATGTGTTATTAGGAACTGGATTTATCTCTTCTACTTCACATGTATATAGCGGGTATATTGTTGCTTTATTTATTATGGTGATGACAATGGTATTTCAAGTATATTTAACAGAGTACTTAAATGAAAATGTATTACTGCGTGCAGAAATGCAAAAATCAGAAAAATTAAATATTGTTAGTGAGCTAGCAGCAAGTGTCGCACACGAAGTTAGAAATCCTCTTACTGTTGTGCGTGGTTTTATTCAATTGCTCGATAGTACAGAAGATGTGAAAAATAAAGAGTATATGCGTCTTGTATTAGCTGAATTAGACCGAGCAGAACAAATTATTTCTGATTATTTAAATTTAGCCAGGCCACAAATTGAACAAAAAGAACATATTTGTTTATCTGCACAATTAATTGAAATGACTACGTTAATGTCTTCATTTGCAGCAATGCAAGGTGTGTATTTACAGGTTGAAATCTCTGAAAATCTTTATACGATAGGTGATAAGACGAAATTGAAGCAAGCGATTATGAATGTTGTAAAGAATGGCATCGAAGCGATTCAAGAAAACAAAGGCTATTTAAAGGTTACTGCTATTCAGAAAGGTGACACCATTATTGTGCGAGTAAAAGATAGTGGAATTGGCATGACGAAAGAGCAACTAGCGAGACTTGGACAGCCTTATTACTCATTGAAAGAAAAAGGAACGGGCCTGGGGCTTATGGTAACATTTCGTATTTTACAAGCACATAACGGTACGCTGGAATATAATAGTGAAAGTGGGAAAGGGACAGAAGCGATTATTACATTACCAGCAGTTAAAAATAAGGAATAAAAGTTACCGTAAAAGGTAACTTTTTTTATATGAAAACTTGATTATTAGATAGTAAATTGTGACAAGGTGACACTCATAGATTTTTTTCTTGTTTTACACGAACAAATAGATTTTTAAAGGATTGAAATAAACTTTGTTCCTTTGATGCGGCAATCATGCGCTTTGTTTCTTGAATTTCACGAATGACTTGCATCAGTTGAGCATCACGATTATTGTCTTTATTATAAATTTGCTGGATCAGTTTATTCATTTTTTCTTCTTGTTTGGATTCACGCTTATACATATGATTCATTAATAAGTCCATTTTTTCTTTTTGTAAAGCATCGGTATGAGCTGCATGATCGACAAGCTCTTGTAGCATTTTTCCTTGTTTTCCTTCTTTTACATATACTTGTTGCATTAATTCATCAAGTTTTTCATCTTTCAAACGGTTTTGCGTAATGAGCGTAGAGTTTTGATGAATAATTGCTTCATTCAATTGAGCTAACATTTCAAGCTTTAACATGAATTCTTCAAAATTACGATTTTCATCTTTCTTTTGCATGTCTTGCTGCTCTTTTGTAACATTGATTTCCACGGGCGGATGATCTTTTTCCTTTAAAATAATCGGAATCGTTTCTGTAATATCTTCTTGTAAAGTAGCTGCTCGTTCATGAATTAATTTTAATAGCTTTACATCATCTAGTTTGTATATACGAGCATCGGCAGTTCTTGCAATGTTATAACCATACTCTTCTAAAAGTTGACTATATTTTCGAACTATATGTTTTGGGATTCCTGTTTTATTTGTGACATCTTTCGTTTTATAGATCGTCTCCATGATATTTCCTCCCCAAAAAGTATCGTATATATCAATTCCATATTTTATGTGGACTTCCTTTGAAAAAGAATGTCGTAAGTCTAGAAAAATTCTACATAATTAGCGAAAGTTTGAAGGGAAATGAATGTTTTTTGACGCAAATAAGAGAGAGAATGAAAATAATGTCTGAAAACAAATGGATAAAAAGTTTGTTATAATAGCCTAGTCAAAGAAAAGGATTTAAAAAGCGGAGGCATACGTATGAAACAATTGAAAGGGATTATTATTTTAATCATTGCAGTTCTTTCTATTTTAGTGGCTGTTTATGAAGCACTTATACCGACAGAACAAGTAAAACAAAAGGACGGTACATATGATCAAGTTCTAGAATTTCCGAAAGAGCGTTATCCAGAAACCGGAAAGCATATAGAAAATGCAATAAAGGAAGGACATTCTAAAATCTGTACGATTGATAGAAATGGCGCTGGCGACAGACGAAAGCAATCTTTAGCTCCATATCCACCAAAAAAAGGATATGATCGTGATGAATGGCCGATGGCAATGTGTAAAGAAGGAGGCAAGGGGGCCCATATTGAGTATATTAGTCCTGCTGATAATAGAGGAGCTGGCTCATGGGTCGGTAATAAGTTGGATAAATATCAAGATGGTACACGTGTGAAATTTGTAGTGAAATAACGGAAGACGGGAGTGTTGTTTATGGAATTAACAATTTCTTATGCGCAGTTCATTGTAATGAATTACGATGGACCACCACCGGATATAGAGTGGACGGATGAGGCGTTTGAGAGAGGATATGTGCAAGCGGATGATGCGGTTATTTTTGAAGCAATCTCTGATTATACATGTGAAGTAGAAGGATATGTAGGTCAGCATAGAGAGAGAGAAGGGATTGTAAGAAAGGTATCTGTTCCTTTTGTTGTAAAAGATGAGGGAGTGTTTGTGAAAAGTATTCTTTCTAATACAGTGCATATTGACGTTCCAAAAGGAAATTATATGTTAGTGTTGCAAGTGATTCCCCTTGAAGAGCCAACAGATGATGAACTGTATAGAGTGCGATATGAGTTATATTTTGAAAGAGAAGAATAGTTATGACACTACGATTTGAGAAGAAAGCGAGTTACATAAAAAATAGGTATCCCTATCGAGTAGGATACCTATTTTTGTTAAGCGTTCGTTTTCAGTAGTGTACGAGCTTCTTTTGCAGCTTCAACCATATGTTCTAAAGCAGGTAGAACTTCTTCTGTTCTTCTTGTTTTTAATCCGCAGTCTGGATTAATCCAAAAGTATTTTGGGTTACAAACTTTTAAAGATTGCTCTACAATTGTATACATTTCTTCTTTACTTGGTACACGTGGACTATGAATATCGTAGACTCCTAGACCAATTCCTTTTTCATATGTCGTATGTTCGAGTGTATGGATAAATTCTCCGTGACTTCTTGATGTTTCAATTGAAATCACATCAGCATCTAACGCGCGAATCGCATCGACAATATCTTCAAAATTGCTATAGCACATATGCGTATGAATTTGTGTTTCATTTGCCACAGAAGCTGTTGCTAAGCGGAATGACTGAACTGCCCACTCAATATATGAATCCCAGTCCTTTTCTTTTAATGGCATACCTTCGCGAAGAGCTGGTTCGTCAACTTGAATGACTCTAATACCTGATGATTCAAGTCGTTCAATTTCATGACGAAGTGCTAGTGCAATTTGGTAAGATACTTCCTTGCGAGGGATATCATTTCGAACAAATGACCAATTTAGAATTGTTACAGGACCTGTTAGCATACCTTTTACGACTTTATTTGTAAGACTTTGTGCATACACAGTTTCTTTCAATGTCATGTCGTTAATAAATGCAACATCACCGTAAATGATTGGTGGTTTCACACAGCGTGAACCGTATGATTGCACCCAACCGTTTTTAGTAAAGGAGAATCCAGCAAGTCGTTCACCGAAGTATTCCACCATATCAGTTCTTTCGAATTCACCATGAACAAGTACATCAAGGCCAATATTCTCTTGGTAGCGAATCCACTTTTTGGTTTCTTTTTCAATAAAGTGTTCATACTGTTCGTTTGTAATCTCGCCATTCCGCCATTGTTTACGCGTTTGACGAACTTCAGGAGTTTGCGGAAAACTACCGATTGTCGTTGTAGGAAGTAACGGTAATTGTAAAGCTTTTTGTTGCAAATCATAACGTTGTTCAAATGGAAGAGGACGAGAGAAGTCTTCTTCTTTCAGAGATGTTCTCGCTGCTTGAACATCTTTTCGATTTCTTGCAGCGGAAGAGTGAGCTGCTTCATGAGCGTTACGATAAGTAGCGATCTCTATTTCGATACTGTTCACACCTTCAGAAAGGCCACGTTTTATAAGAGTAAGTTCTTCTAATTTTTGGTTTGCAAATGCAAGTGCATCAAATAGTTCCGGTGATAAATGTGTTTCTTCTGTCTTATCAACTGGTGTATGTAATAAACTACACGAAGGTTGAATGATCCAATCTTTCGGTGCAATGCGTGTCTTTAATGCTTCAAATAAAGTGAAGACCTCATCAAGATTGGCTCTCCAGATGTTACGCCCATCTATACAGCCGATAGCTAATGTTTTCTCGGCCGGAAATCCATGTTCTACAATTGCTTTTATATTTCCTTCTTTACCGTGAACAAAGTCCAGTCCAATGCCGGCTACTGGGAATGTAATAAGTTCTGTATAGTTTTCTTCAACGTTATCAAAATATGTTTGTAAAATTATGTTTGCACTTGGAACTTCTTTTTGAATGGTTTCATAAAGTTTTTTCGCCTCTATCATTTCCTCTTTTGTTAAGGAAACAAAAATAGGTTCATCAATTTGGATGAGTCGCGCTCCAGCTTCATGAAGCTCATGTAATAATTGTACATATGGTGCAACGAGTTTGTGTAAAATGGTGGAGAATTGATCTTGTGTATATCCTTTTGCTAATTTTAAAAATGTATAAGGGCCTAATATAACAGGCTTTCCGTCTATTCCTAATTCTCGCTTCGCTTCCTCATATAAGCGGAGTGGACGATTATCTTTCAAAGAAATATTTAGTCCTTCTTCATACTCAGGAACAATATAATGATAGTTTGTATTGAACCATTTTGTCATTTCAGAGGCTACATGATCTTTGGAACCGCGTGCCATTGCAAAATATATATCAAGGTAAGAGGTGAAGTTTGAAAAACGTGATGGAATAAAACCAAGCATATAAGCAGTGTCTAGCACGTGATCATAATATGTAAAATCACCAATTGGAATGAAATCGATTCCTTTTTCTTTTTGAACCTTTAAACGTTGAAGATGGATTTCTTTCATTGTTGTTACAAATTGTTGTTCGTCAATTTTTTGTGCCCAGAAGGCTTCCAATGTTTTTTTCCACTCTCGCTGTAATCCAATTCGTGGATAACCTAAATTACTTGTGTGAAGTGCCATTTAAATTCCCTCCTTAATTATAAGTAAGCATTTCGGTTTACTCGGAAATGCACGTAACAATAAGCATAAAAGGATATAAAATAACCTTAGCTTATTGTTTGTAACACCTAATCATCATCCGTGAGTCTATCAGTGTTGTTAAAATAGGCAGGTCTCCTGGCTTATGCCTTATACAATTTCTTTCACCTTCCCATTTTCACAGTGGCATAGAAAAAAATCTTGGCAGTTACAGTGGCGGGACCGCGTTGGAATTTCACCAAACTTCCCTTTTAAATACAAATCGTTTCATTTGTGTACCTATTTTCCTCATTGAAAGGAATTTAACAAGCGAATATGATATTGAAACAAATTCTAACATAATTTTTAGAATTTTGTCTACTGTTTTAAAATAACAAAATTCTAATTTTTTGTTTCTTATGATCCGGAAAAATATATTAGGTAGTGTGAATTGTATGCTAGATCATTTTTGTCCCGCTATTTTAAGGCAGTAAGACTCTAACCTCAAAATTCAGAGCGAAGCAAGGTGATAGGTGAGAGCTCATAATCAGTGGAGGGGATGAAGAAACCCCCACTAATTAAAGTTTCACTTTATCTTAACTTACTTGTTTATGTTTCTTCTTTTCGCCTGTGAAAAGTCGCTCTTTACCCATTAATAAAATGCAAATAAGACTTAAAGAAGCGGGGATAAGTGCCCAAAGAAATGTATCAGCAATCGATGTTGTAAGCGATTGTTTAATCAAACTAAGTACTTCAGGTGAGATTTTTTCCGTAGCATGCGGTGTTAATAAAAAGCTCGTGTCTCCACCTTTTGGGGCTAGTTTTGCAAATTCAGGTGGGAAAACGACTTTTAACTGATTAGCAAAAATATGATTTTGAATCGTACCAAAAATAGTTACACCAAGAGTCATTCCAAGAGAGCGGAAGAATGAGTTTGTAGACGTGGCAGCTCCTCGTTCTCTCATTCCTAAGTCGTGAATAGAAGACATACTTAAAACTGAGAATGAGAACCCAACACCTAAGCCAGTAAGAATCATAAAGATTGTTACAAGTGTTCGTGGTGTTTCTATCGTTAATGTACTAAGTAAATAAATACCGACGATAAAAAATACTCCTGAGATCATCATAATGTTACGATAGCTCGTTCGTGAAGCAAGTTGTCCGCCTGTTTGGCTTCCAATTACTGAACCAATCATCATTGGTGTTAAAATTAACCCAGCGTTGGAAGCTGAGCCGCCAAGCACGCCTTGTACGAAGATAGGAATATAAACTGTACAAATAATAAAAGTTGCGCCATAGAAAAATGCAACTCCTTGACTTGCTGCAAATAACCGTTTTTTAAATAGATGGAAAGAAATGATAGGTTCAGTTGCCTTTTTCTCTACAAAAAAGAAGAGGATAAGCATAATGGTGAATATTGTAAATAAACCGATGATTACATTCGAATTCCATGCGTATTCTTTACCCCCAAGCTCTAGTGCGAACATTAAACAGACGATACTGATAACAAGCGTGATTGCACCAGCCCAATCAATTGTTTGTTTTCTATGTTGTAATGATTCTTTATAATACTTCGAAATAAAGAAGAAAGAAATAATACCTAATGGAATATTAATATAGAAAACCCAGTGCCAGCTTATATAATCAGTGATATAGGCACCTAATAAAGGACCGAAAACACTTGATGTTCCAAAAACGGCACCAAATAGCCCAGTCATTTTCCCGCGTTTTTCCGGTGGAAAGATATCGTACATAATGGTAAAAGCAATTGGCATAAGGGCGCTGCCGCCAATTCCTTGAATAGCTCGATAAACGCTTAATTGTTCAATGCTTGATGCTGTACCACAAAGAATAGAACCGAGTAAAAAGATTAATAGCCCTCCAATATAAAAGCGTTTGCGTCCATACATATCCGACAAATTTCCAAAAATAGGCATTCCGGCCATTGTAGCTACCATATAAGCGGATGTAACCCAAACAAACTTATCAAATCCTCCTAAATCACCTACAATTGTCGCCATGGCAGTTGCAACGATGGTGTTATCCATTGCTGCCATTAAAATACCAAGTAACAATCCAGTAACAACAAATTTTGTTTTCCTTATTTTGTTTTGTGTTATCTGTGTTTCCAAATATAGTCCTCCTTTAGTATGAAAATGAAATAGTCTTATCTCTCAAAGATATTTTGTTTAAGAAATCGAAGTACAATTCATAAAGAATATTGTTATATACAGTTTGACTTGTACTATGAGAATTGCGCAAAAAGCATATTATAGTCAAATTTGACTAAAAGGCAAACTGTTTTCTTAGGTCAAAATCTTCACGCCTATAAATAAGAACTTGAAACTTGGAGCTATAAGGAATAGGAAATCATATGCTTTTCTATTATTTAAAATGGTTTTTCTTTTCATTGTTGAATAAGAATAGAGAAGAGAGAAAAATGGTAAGAGCTTATGTATTGAGCGGATGGAGTGATAAGAAGTTGGAAAAGAATACGTAAGCAGGCTGGGACGTGCGCAGTAAAGATGTACAGTTGATAGATCTAGAATGAGGTGAAATGAGTTATGAGAGCATGGAAGTGTATTTCAAATCAAGAAATGTTTCTTATGCCCCTGCAACCTATTTTATGGATAGAAGGAGGAGGAAAAGGAGAAAAGGAGAGTACAGCTGTTCCAAATGTAACAGCAACTTTACAAATTCGTAGCATGGAAGAAGAGAATTTTTCATATCAAATTGTTTATGATATAGATCGTATTCTCTATATGCAGCTTGAAATCGAAAATAAGGGAGAAAAGGAGATTTCTCGTATAATTGTAAGTCACATGATTCGGGATCATTTTTTGTATGTACCTAATACATTAGAGATGAATAAAGGGACAGGAGAATTTTTATTTCAACTTGTTAGATGGCGAATTGAAAAATTGCTTCCTAACGAAAAAGCTCGGTTAGTTTGTCAGCTCAAAATAGCAAGGCCTAATATCCTTGATACGATGTCATTAAGCGCTACATATACATTTCAGTCCGCAGGAATAACTTACGGACCTTTGCAAACGAAAGCAGCACGTATAATAAAACGATAAAAGGAACCATTTCATTGGTTCCTTTTTTTAGTGAAGATTGTGTTTTTTTAGTAATTCTTTTTGCTCTATTCCTTTTTTACCTACATAGTTGTTTTTGTATCCGAAATATAGAATGAATAAGAATGACGCGACATTTATAATAGCATCAATTTGATCATGTGTAATAAAGGTTAATCCAAATGATTCAAATAGTAGTTTTAAAGATAAAAGAAATCCTGCAACAAAGCGTATAATGTCTGATACATTTTCTTTTTTGAACATGATATTCCTCCTTGTTATCAAGCTTATATACTATATATATGAAATAGAATAAAAAACGAATACAAGCTTATAAAAAGAAAGGGTGCGAAATTCGTACATTTTTTTGAGGCAAAAAATATTATTATTATAAAAACATATAGTATGAGTAAAGGAGGTTATACATGAAGCATAAAGGGAAAATTAGTGGGTTATTATTAGGAAATACAGTTGCAGTTACAGAGTGGATTGCTTTGCAGGATGTAATTGCCAAAATGGATGCTCGTTCTTTTTGGACCGTCCTTATTATTTATATTATACAAATGATATTCAGTTATTATTTTGGGCATCGTTATGATAAAAAGCAGGGAGAAAGCCATGATCGGTTAGGAATAAAAAGTAATGAATTTATGATAGATTTTTTTGGGAAAATGGCTGCCTTGTCAGAAAGGAATACCCACAAAGTTACTGTATACATGATTTCCATTTATGAATGGAGTGAATTAATAAGCAATTTGCAAGAGAAAAAAATAAATCAGTTAGTAAAAAAGGTAGAAGATATACTTGTAAATACGGTTCGGAAAAGTGATGTTGTGGCACGTTGGGAAGAAAATCAATATGTAATTATAGCGGTTGATAATGGATATGAAAATTCTAGTATAATCAATCGATTTTTAAATAATATAACGAAAGAACTAGAAAATGATATGGTGAATATTACATTTTTATTTGGAGCTGCTAGTTATCCGATAGAAGGAAGAACAATAGAAGAATTATTAAATAAGGCGAAAACGAATCTATATAAAAATAGGGACCTAAAAAATCATAAATAGTAAAAAAGTATTTCGTAACAATTTTATCTCTTTTGTTACAAAGAAATGGTCTTTTGTAACAAAAGTCTTTAAAAATACATGTAATCAGCATATAATTGTGAGGGATGTGTCAAGCTATTTTGCACATTGTTTTTTTAATTGAAAGTGTAGAGAGGGAAGGACTCTACACTTTTCCTTTTAAGGGAAGGAAAAGAAAAATTGTAAGTTGTTGCAAGTCAGCCTTTACAATGTGTAAAATGAACAAGTAGATTGGTAGAAAGAGAGAAAGGAAATGGTACAATGATAGACGTAAGGAGTCAGAGCCAGCGATCGCCTTTCGTCAGGCGGCTGGTAATAATTGCTCTCGCAATCAGTGCTATCGCAGCAGGGTTTTTCTTGTTTCGCTCCTTTACATCGCCTGCGAAGGCTGTAGCAAATCAAGTGAACATCGTTCAGATGGCTAGTGAACAGTCTAAAGTTGAATTAGCTAAGCAAGCACCGGTGAAATTTAATGGACAAGTACGTAAAGTCGCTTATTTAACATTTGATGATGGACCGAGTGAGTTTCAAAAAGAAATTTTAGATATTTTAAAGAAAAATGAAATAAAAGGGACCTTTTTCATGATTGGTAGTAATATTGCATCCCATAGTGAGAGTGTGAAACGTTTAGTAAAGGAAGGACATTATCCTGGTGTTCATAGCATGACACATAATTATGCGAAACTTTATAAACAAGGGCAATTTGTAGAAGAGATGAAACAAGCACAAAATATGGTGAAAGATATTACAGGGATTCATCCAAAACTTGTTCGTTGTCCATATGGTAGTATGCCAGGATTAAATCAAGGGTTACGTGATCAAATGGTAGCCGCAGGTATGAAAGAATGGGATTGGACGATTGATTCTTTAGATTGGAAATTATCAGGAAATCCAAATGGTGTAGTGCAAAATGTAATTTCAGGGGCTAAACAAGACCGAGAAGTTATTTTAATGCACGAGAAGAAACAAACTGTACAAGCTTTACAAACAATTATTAATGATCTTCGTAAAAAAGGATATGAGTTTGAAGTATATGAGGAATCAGCTCATTTCCCATTAAATTTTTGGCATGATGATCGCATTTAAGTAGGAGGAAAATACGTTGAAGTATAATAAAATAGCAATCGTAACGGCATTATCTATGACTTTATTAGCAGGGTGTTTTGGCCCAAAACCAGAGGAAGAACTATATGTGGCATTTGAAAATGCTGCAAAGCAAGAAAAAACGATGTTTGAAGACGCAAAAAAATTAGAAGCTATGGAAAAAGAAGGACAAGCATTATACACACAAATTGTGCAGGAAGGAAAGGACAATAATCAAGCTGTGAAAGAAAAGCTTAACCAAGCTATTAAAAATACAGCAGAGCGTGGAAAAATCATTAATAAAGAAAAAGACGCATTAAAGAAAGCGCAAGAAGAGATGAAGTCAGTTGATAAATATGTAAAAAAAATTGAGGATAGTAAGTTAAAAGAAAAAGCGGATCAAGTGAATCGTACATATGAAAAACGACATGAATCATTTAAAAAGATGTATGACAGCTACACGAAATCATTAAAAGCAGAAAAAGAATTATATACAATGTTACAAGATAAAAATGTAAAATTAAAAGCGATTAGTGATAAAGTGAAAGCAGTAAATCAATCTTATAAAGATATCGATACTGAAAAAGATAAGTTTAATGAATATACGAAATCATATAATAAAGAAAAAGTCGCTTTCTATAAAGAAGCGAAAATTAAAATTAAAGAAGAAAAATAAGGTTTGGCCATATGGCCAAACCTTATTTTTTTGTATACGTACGTCGATACCACGGAATAGCTTCGTTTAATTTTTTTTCTTGTTTTAAGGCTTCAGGACCGATGAAATTTTGAAGGGTCTTCTTTGCTGCTGTTAAAGAAAGGGTAGTTTTGGGATTACGATAGGAAGATTCAAGAGCACCAAGATGTGGGAGAGTACGAAAATCATCTTTTGTGGGAGGAATGTGGAAAAAATAATCACCTAGACGGATCAAGACATCAGACTGTTGTTGACTGAAGCGTGGATTTCTAGAAAAATGTAGACCTTCTTTAATTGCCTTTTTTTCAGCGATTAGGCGCTCTAAAGCAATTTTTTTTAACCAATATAAATATTTAGGGTTTGTAGCTGCCTTTGCATGACGATTTACAACAAAAATAGATTGAGCTAATTGATTAACAGAATATTGTTTTTGTGAATGAGATTGAGGTTGGGATTGTTTCATTGTATGGATCTCCTTTCTAGTTTTTCACTATTATAGCATAAATAGAATAAGTCATTATTATATACAAAAAATGATTGTGTATATGTTTAATATTAAAGCAATCTTGTTCCAAAAAACAACTATTTTGTATAATAGTGATAGGAAGGGGTTTTAGAAATTTGATTATGAAAGAGTGAAAAAAATGAAAGATATATTGAAACAGCAATATGCCATTATCGATATCGGTTCGAATACGATGAGGTTGGTAATTTATGAAAGACAAAATGGTGGCTTTTATAAGGAGATTGAAAATATAAAAGTTGTCGCTCGTCTAAGAAATTATTTGCGAGGCGGTCTATTGATAGAAGAAGGCACAAAAATATTACTTCAAACATTGCGCCAATTTCAAGAAAGTACAAGGTTCTATCATTTACAAAATGTACTTTGTGTTGCTACAGCGACTATTCGTCAAGCTAAAAATCAGGAGGAAATAAAAAGGCTTGTTGCAAGAGAAACAGACTTTACGCTTCGGATTTTGTCTGAATATGAAGAAGCACGTTATGGGTATTTGGCAGTCATGAATTCCACTTCATTTTGTGAAGGGATTACTGTTGATATCGGCGGAGGAAGTACAGAAGTTACATATTTTAAAGATAGAGAAATTGTAGAATATTATAGTTTTTCATTTGGAGCTCTTTCTTTGAAACAACAATTTATTCAGCATGAGATACCAACTACAGAAGAATTGAAGAAATTGAGAAACTATCTATATGATCAATTTCAAACGTTGCCTTGGTTAAGAGGAAAAAAACTACCGCTTATTGCGATTGGTGGTAGTGCTAGAAATTTGGTCAAAATTCATCAAAATTTAATTTCCTATCCTTTAGCAGGCCTACATCTGTACAAGATGAAAGAAAAAGATATAAAGGATGTACAAGAAGTGTTGATGAAGCTTTCTTTTGCTGATTTACAAAAGTTAGATGGATTAGCAAAAGATAGAGCAGATACAATCATTCCAGCGGTTGAAGTCTTTCATATTCTCACAAATATGATTGAGGCGCCAGCATTTGTATTAAGTAGGAAAGGTTTGCGGGAAGGTGTATTTTATGAAGAATTAACAAGGGGATTTGGAATTTCCTATTATCCAAATGTGATAGAAGAAAGCTTATATTTATTGTCACATGAATATGAAATAAATATGGATTTTGTTATTCAGCTTATTAAACATGGAGCGGTTATTTGTAAACAGCTTGAGAAAGCTGGACTTATTTCTTTATCAGAACAAGACTGGAAAGCATTTTATCAAGCGGCTAAAGTATTTAATATTGGGAAATATATCGATGAAGAAGCAAGCCGTTTACATACATTTTATTTATTAGCGAATAAAACAATTGACGGTATGATGCATAAAGAGCGAGTTAGATTGGCACTTATTGCTTCATATAAGTCAAAGGTGTTATTTAAGCAGCATTTAGCGCCATTTGAAGATTGGTTTGACAAAAATGAGCAGAAAAAAATGCGCTTTTTAGGAGCGGTATTGCAATTTTCGGCTGCTTTAAATGTGAGGCAGCGACAGCTTATCGAAAACATACACATAGAACGAAATAAAGATGCACTTGTATTTCAAGTCTTTTGTAAGCAAGCCGTTTTAGCAGAAATAGTGGAAGCAGAGAAACAAAAAAAACAGTTAGAAAAGATATTAAAGATGAACATTCAGTTGATATTTACAAAAGAATGTTAAGAAGTACGGATATCTTTACAAAAATTTTACACTTAAATAAATTGGAATTTGATACAATAAATGTACTTAAATTATATTGAGAAAGTTTCAAGGGGAAGTGTGAATAGAATGGAATTATTGAAGGGGAATAGATTAAATTTAAATGATACTGCTTATTACAATAATAGAGAGTTAAGCTGGTTAGCTTTTAATGAGCGCGTATTAGAAGAGGCAAAAGATGTGGGGAATCCGCTTTTAGAAAGATTGAAGTTTATTAGTATTTTCAGTTCAAATTTAGATGAATTTTTCATGGTGCGTGTAGCTGGATTAAAAGATCAAGTAAAGGCTGGATTTAATCAACCGGAAAATAAAGCGGGATTAACGCCAAAGCAACAGCTTAACAAGATTTCAATGAAGGCTCATGAATTAATGGAAGTTCAGTATGATACATTTAAAAATGTCATATTACCTGCACTTAAAGAAGAGGGAATTGAACCTTTAGGATTTCAAGATTTAACAAAGGAACAACGTGCATTTATTGAAGAATATTTTGACGAACAAATTTTCCCTGTTCTAACACCTGTAGCGATTGATGCGTACCGTCCGTTTCCGATGCTTTTAAATAAAAGCTTAAACTTAGCTACTATTCTTTATGATGAAAAGCAAGTCGAAGAGGAAAATCGGACGAAACTTGGCATTGTACAAGTGCCATCATTGCTGGAACGTTTTATTTTTTTACCAAGTGAAGGCCAGAAGCAGAAATTTATTTTATTAGAGGATGTTATTAGTAGCTTTACTCATAAATTATTTACAGGATATAAAGTATCATCTGTTACACGCTTTCGCATTACACGAAATGCGGATTTAACAATACATGAAGAAGGCGCACGAGACTTATTAAAAGTAATTGAGAAAGAGCTGAAAAAACGGAAATGGGGCGCGGCTGTTCGCTTAGAAGTTGGAGAAGAGCATGTTGATGAAAGAGTGTTAACTCTTTTGTATGAAGTATTAGAGGTAAAAGATGAAGATGTGTACATGATAGATGGCCCACTGGATTTAACATGTTTATTTTCTCTTTATAAAGAATTAGCACCTTTACATGAACACCTTGTATATCCAGCGCTGATTCCGCAACCGCCACGAGATTTAGATGATGAAGAAAATGTATTTGAAAAAGTGGAGGAGCATGATATTTTATTGCATCATCCGTTTGAATCGTTTCAACCTGTTATTGAGTTTATACGTGATGCAGCAGATGATCCGAATGTATTAGCGATAAAACAAACACTGTATCGTGTAAGCGGAGATTCTCCCATTATTCAAGCATTGAAGACAGCGGCAGAAAAAGGGAAACAAGTAACTGTATTAGTTGAATTGAAAGCTCGATTTGATGAAGAAAATAATGTGCATTGGGCAAAGGAACTTGAGCAAGAGGGATGTCATGTTATTTATGGTGTGAGTCACTTGAAGACGCATAGTAAAATTACCCTTGTTGTCCGAAGAAAAAACGGAAAAATCGAAAGATTTGTGCATTTAGGGACCGGGAATTATAATGATGCTACTGCGAAATTATATACGGATTTTGGCTATATTACATCTAGAAAAGAGTTTGGAGTAGATGCAACAAATTTCTTTAACTATTTAAGCGGTTATACAACAAAACCACATTTTCATCAGATTTCAGTAGCACCTTTTGATATTCGTAAACAATTTATGGATCTGATAGATGAAGAAATTCGTTACCATAAACAATATGGGAATGGACGTATTATTGCAAAGATGAATTCTTTAACAGATAAACCGCTAATTAAAAAGTTATACGAAGCATCGCAAGCCGGGGTTAAGATCGAACTCATTGTGAGAGGAATATGCTGTTTGCGCCCAGGCATTCAAGGAGTAAGTGAAAATATTCGGGTAATTAGTGTTGTTGGTCGTTACTTGGAGCATAGTCGCATTTATTATTTCCATCATAATGGTCATGAAAAAGTTTACTTATCTTCAGCGGACTGGATGACACGGAATATGGAAAAAAGAATCGAAATATCTTTTCCGATACTAGAGTTTGAAATGAAAGCTAGAATAAAAGCAATTTTGCAGCTTATTTTAGCCGATAATGTGAAAACTCGGGAACAAAATAAAGATGGTGAATATTATTACGTAATAAATAACGAAGTTGAAAAAATTGATAGTCAAGTGAAATTGTTTAAGCTAGCTTATCAAGAGATGGATGCAGAATGAAATGAGGAGAGAGAGCCAAAAAGGGCTTTCCATCAAATGACATACCATATATAAGTTCGTCGTTGCACATATATAGTACTGAAAAGAGGGGATCCCGTAACTTTTAGGATACCCTCTTTTGCTTTCTCCTTCCAATATTGTTAGTGAAAAATGAGGATGGAGAAAATAGTTTGTTAAACTTGCATAATCCATTCATAAATACAGTTATGTTTAGAAATGGATGGGAAATGACTATTAATAAAAGTACGGTTGGCAAGAAGCTCCGTAACAAGGATATGGTGCTGGTGGATAAGGTGGATAGAATGGTCGAGGACCAAAGGCCAATGCCCCGCCAAGTAATCCGCCAGCAATTCCAGCTAAAAACGGAACACCAAAAAATGGTAGAAAGCGTGAGTCTCCTGCTGGACCAACAGGTGCTGAACGAACTGGGATGGGCTGATAGTAGGAATACATGTAACAACCTCCTTTATTGGACTCATTGTTATCATATGGGGGAAAAACGTGGATGAGCGAGTACAAGAAAGGATATATGAAAATAGGCGTAAGGGTGTTACTTTTCCGTATACTGTAATGTGAAAAGGGTGATTTCAGGACGAGCCATAAATCGAAAGGGAATTCTAGTCCTGCCAAGACCACGGTTCACATAGAGAACTAAGTCATTGATATGGTAAAACCCTTCAATATATTGTTTAGCAAGCGTTGAAGTAATAACGGCCCCTAGAAACGGCAATTGAACTTGCCCGCCATGACTATGTCCAGAAAGTTGGACATTTACTGGGAATTTGGCGACTTTTGATGCTATATCAGGTTCATGAACAAGAACAATTGTATAGATATTGTGTTTCATATGTTGTAAAGTTTCTTCAATTTTTGGTTTTCCAAGGAGTATGTCATCAATTCCAACAATAGAGATTTCGGTACCATCGAATAATCGAATTCTCTTTTCTTTGTTTTGAAGCAGTTCAAAGCCGGATTCACTCATAATTTGCTGATAGTATTCCGTTCCATAACCGCCGTGATCGTGATTTCCATAGATTGCAAATTTTCCAAACGGCGCTCTAATATTACGTAAAATAGCAGAGACGAAAGGAGTTTCGCCATATGTTTGATAATTATCGATTAGATCACCAGTAAACAGGACGATATCGGGTGTAGCATCATTTATTTTAGAAACAATGGTTGATAAACGCTGAAGAGAGAAATAATAACCTAAATGTACGTCGCTAAATTGTATAATTTTCATACCATGAAAGCTTTTAGGGATAAGGGAGGATTGAAGTGTATGGTGTGTAAAAGATAGGAAATTAGGTTCTATATATTTTGCGTAGTAATAGCCGATACCAGCTGTAATACAAGTATAAAGGCAAGTGCGTATTCCTGTTTTCATAAAATTTCTTCTTGTCATTTGTTTCATAGAATCATGGATAGGTTTCATGTTTTGAAATAAGGAATATGAATACGATTCATAATGGGTTACCTTTCTCCTTTCTAGTAAGTTCTTGTATATAAAGATATCAGAAAAAATTAAAAATATAAAGAATTCTATCCGATAAAATGGTAAAATGAATGTGTATTCATTTTTGAAGGAGGGGATAGGATTGGAACGTAAAGTAGTCGTGATAACAGGCGGTTCAAGTGGAATGGGGAAAGGGATGGCAACTAGATTTGCGAAGGAAGGAACAAGAGTTGTTATTACAGGGCGTACGAAAGAAAAGCTGGAAGAAACAAAAAAAGAAATTGAACAATTTGACGGACAGGTTTTAACAGTACAAATGGATGTTCGAAATACGGAGGATATTCAGCGTATGATTGAATCTATTGATAAGGAATTTGGACGTATCGATGTTTTAATTAATAACGCGGCAGGTAATTTTATTTGTCCGGCAGAAGAGTTATCTATTAATGGATGGAATGCTGTAATTAATATTGTATTGAATGGAACGTTTTATTGTAGTCAAGCGGTAGGAAAGTATTGGATTGAAAAAGGGATAAAAGGAAATATCATTAACATGGTAGCTACATATGCATGGGATGCTGGCCCTGGTGTAATTCATTCCGCAGCAGCGAAAGCTGGAGTGCTAGCAATGACAAAAACGTTAGCTGTAGAATGGGGGCGTAAATATGGTATTCGCGTTAATGCGATTGCCCCTGGTCCGATTGAAAGAACAGGTGGTGCAGATAAATTATGGATTTCAGAAGAAATGGCAAAACGTACCGTGCAGAGTGTTCCACTAGGAAGATTGGGAACACCAGAAGAAATCGCAAGCTTAGCGTTTTATTTATGTTCTGATGAGGCAGCGTACATAAATGGAACATGCATGACAATGGATGGTGGACAACATTTACATCAGTATCCGTTTTAAAGGGATGGGGACATAGATCGGAATCATGATCTATGTATCGTAAAATGTGACGAATTTGTGACACGTTAGAAAAAGGTATTTACAGAAGAGTGTATATGAGGTATATTTAAGACCTCTTTTTTCTTCATAGTAGAATTGCTAATTCCCCTTAGCATTTTACCCCTCTAATCCCTTCAGGAAAACTGAAGGGATTTTTTATTATTTTTCTATACATACCGTGTTATAATTTTTTGAAAAGTAAAGGGAGGGAAGCAGTTTGATAGACGCATTAGATGTAATGAGTAATTTGGATAAAGTCCTTCCTTATTATCAAGCTATTTTTAGTGCTGATGAACATACAGTAGTTGGATATGAAGTAGTGGGACGTATCCAAACAGAAGAAGGGATACAAAGCCTGTCTTCTTTCTTTCATGATGATTCTGTTCCAAGTGAGTTTCAGCTTGAAGTGGATAATAACATTGTGGAAAAAGCTTTAAATCAATATTTAAAAACAAATCAATCTTTTTTATTGTTTATACACCGAAATGTTAATGTGCTAATGAATGATGAAGAAGAAAGTTTACTACAGCTTTTATTGATGTACGAAAAAAAAGGATTAAACGTAAGCAATATTGTTTTAGAAATAACGGAGCATGAGTGTAAGGAAGACATTGAACAATTTAATCATTTGTTAATGTATTATCGTACATATGGCATTCGAATTGCAATCAATAAAGTAGGAACAGGTATGAGTAATTTGGAACGAATTAGTGTGTTAGCACCTGATATTTTGAAAGTAGATTTAACAAATTTAAGGCAAACAGCCCTTTTACAATCATACCAAGATATTTTGTATTCTCTATCCCTACTTGCAAGAAGAATTGGTGCAACTTTATTATATGAAGAAATTGATGCGTTTTACCAACTGCAATATGCATGGAAAAACGGAGGAAGATATTATCAAGGGGATTATTTGAAAGAGTGCTTGCCAGATTTTATTGAAGCAAATATTTTGAAAGAACGTCTTGGTAATGAGTGCCATCAATTTATTCAACATGAAAAGAAGAAATTACAAAAGATTTATCAGCTCACCGAAACATTGCGTGAGCAAGTTGGGAATATTTTATTAAAGCAAAAAAAGAATGAAAATGTGAATGAGTGGCTATTACATTTTAGTCAACATGTATCGTATTGTAGCTTCCGTGTCTTTATCTGCAATGAAGATGGTTTTCAGCAATCAGGAAACATTATGAAAAAAGATGGGGAATGGATTGTTATGCCTGAATATTATATGAAAAATTGGAGTTGGCGCCCATACTTTTTAGAAAATATAATGAAAATGCGATTTGAGAACAAAGCGAGACTGTCGGATTTATACGCAGATATTGAAACAGGGGAAATGGTGCGAACATTTTCTTTTCCGGTTGACGACGAACATTTCTTATTTATTGATTTATCGTATGAATTTTTATATGAAGAAGATGTTTTATTTTAATGCACGAAGCAATTCGTGCATTTTTTTGTTTGTTTTTATCATAAATTGGTAATAGTGAAAATGGTGGTGAAAATGCTGTCTATCATTGTAAAGATTTTACGAACGAAACCATCACTTTCTTTGCATAATCATTGTTACAATGAATACTACAAAGACAAGCTCTTGTAAAGGAAGGTGAAAAAATGAGGAAATATGGAATATGGTTTGTTCTATTTTTGTGTGTTGCCTTTCTAGTGGGGTATAGTGTTACAACGGTTCTTGGGAAAGAAGAAATGAAAGTAAATCAAAAAGAAATATTTACAACAATTCAAAAAGGATATGAAGCGCAATTTTCGATTCGTGGAAAACAGTTATCAATGGAAAAAATGTATGAGGTACTGTCACCATATTTTACAAATAACTTCTTACAAGTGTTTACGGATGAAAATAGTAATCATGACAAACAAAGTGGTGAATATTTACTTCCTACAAAAGAAGCCCCTTTTAGTTTTTCTTCTCAAACGAAACTAGCTTATAATGAAGAGTATCGTCTTTTATATGTATATGAACGCGGAAAAAATAAACAGTATCAAATTGTTACGTTACAAAAGGATGACGGAAGATGGAAGTTAGCTGGCTACCATGAAAGTCAGGAGCTTTTGACAGAAATAACAAAATCACAAGAATTAAAAGAACAGGAATAGTGCATTTTGCCTATTCCTGTTCTATATTTAATAACTGTTGTAATTTCTCAATTTGAAAGCCAGCGACTATTTCTCCATCAACAACAACAGTAGGTGTTGAATAGGAATCGTAATCATATAACAAACGATCACGAGCAGCTGCATCTTTTTTTACGTTAAATTCTTCATAGGCTACGTTATTATGTTTTAAAAATTCTTTTACAATTGCACATGGTGGGCAATCAGGTTGAGTATAGACCTCGACTTTTTTCATAATGATTCTCCTCCTATTTTCTGTTTTTTATTATATTCTCCAGCTAAAAAAACCGCAACAAAGAAGACAAAAGATATTCTTTCTGCTTTTTACCTCTTATTTCGACAAATTTTAGTTGAGTTTCTTGCTAATACCCTTTATCCTAGAGTGTGGGACATTTTTTCTGTTATGACGGATAGAATGAGTATAGCTGTAAAACATAATTGATAGGAAGATTAGAGAAAGGAGAGATTTCATGTCTCTACTCCAAGGAATTTTAACTCGACTTGTTAGTCTACAAGAACAAGCTGAAAGCGGTGAAGTAGCACAACGCTATTTCGAAGTGAACGGTGAACGTAAATGTAGCGTGAAATTTTTTGATAAAAGTGAAATGTATGAGTTAGAAGTGTATCAACAAGGTGAAAAACCACAAGTATATCAATTTGATAACATTGATATGGTTGCGATTGAGATTTACGATATCATTTCTTGATACATATAAAAAAGGTATCGCCAAGGGGCGGTACCTTTTTTGTATGTTAAGAATCGCATATGAGCACTTTCATTCGAATTTGTAAAAGTATGTATAATAAAAATTTTTTCTTCCTACACTGATAATAAAATTTTTTAAGGAGTGGTGAAGGTGGAAGGGATGCCGAGGGTTATTTGTCCTAAATGTCATAGTATATTTGAAATAAAGGATGTATTAACAGCTCAGTCGAATCAAAATGTTATTTACACATGTCCCTCGTGTCAGTATATCATGAGAAATATTGAGACGAGTAAAGGATAGAAGTGTTATATTTTTTACTTTTGTCCCATATAATGAAATAACAAAAAAGTCTGTCTAATCGGGAGGACGTGACTATATGGGCGGGGAGCATAAATTTTATAATATATCCGAAAGATACATGGATTTTGAAACAGTGTTTACTCGTATTTGTCATTTTATTAAAAGAGATCCAAGGAATTTATACCGGTTATCAATTGGAACTGATTCGCAAGCACATCAAAAGGAAACTCGTTTTGTTACAGCAGTACATATTCATCGTGTTGGTAAAGGAGCATGGGGATGCTTGCACTATAAAGCTATACATCAAAAATTACCAACATTACGCGAAAAAATATATTTAGAAACACAACTAAGTCAAGAGATTGCATGTTTATTTACAGCAGAACGGATGCAGAAGATCTGGGATTTATTGCATCCTTATGCTCATGAAGGTGCTGGTTTTGTAATGGAAATTCACTTGGATATAGGAAATGATGGGTTAACGAAAGAATTTATTTCTGATATGACAAGAAAAATAAGAGAGATGGGATTGACCGCTAAAATCAAACCAGATTCTTATGCAGCCTTTAGTTATGCAAATCGATATACAAAATAAAAATGAATTTTTTGTCTATTAAATTAAATAAATATTTTATATAATAAACAAAAGGAAATGATTGTAAGGAGAGGAGTACATGCAGAAAGAATTTGGATTAACAAATGAAGAAAAAGAGTTATTGTTAGAAGTTTTATTTCAACAAAATTATGCAAGTGAAATTTTAGCTGTTGAGCTGACAGATATTGAAAGCGGCCTTAAGAAAACAAATATTTCCCAATATAAAAGAATCGCGAGATTATTTTATAGATTAAAAAATGAAGGTTATTAAGGACTACCAGAAAGGTAGTTTTTTTTTTGAGTTCTATGATAAAATGATGTATGTATATTATATTTTATAGGAATTCGTTACGGACAACATAACGATGTGAAAACGCTGTCATAATATATGAATAACAGTGGGAAATAAAGTGAAACTTGAATGAGCGGGGGATTTTCTTCATCCCCTACTCATGATGAACCCTCACCAAATGGGCTGTTACGGGCAGTTAATCTCCCACCTAATTTCTCTGCTTCTCTCTGAATCTTGAGGTGGGAGTCTTACTGCCCTAAAATAGCAGGATAAAAAAGAAAGCAGAAGGTTTTTCAGGCTGTACGGGAAATTGTTATGAACAGGAAAAAGGGATAAAAATGGGGGATGTAAAATGATTAGTATTCCGAAAGATGAGTTTCAACAAGTTCTTGTAAAGGATTTAATGATTTCATCAGAAAAGGTTGCACACGTTCAAATTGGTAACAGTTTAGAGCATGCGTTACTTGTTTTAGTGAAGTCCGGATATTCTGCAATTCCTGTGTTAGATCCGATGTATAAATTGCATGGGCTCATTAGTACTGCCATGATTTTAGATGGAATTTTAGGATTAGAGCGCATTGAATTTGAGAAACTTGAGAATATGAAAGTGGAAGAAGTAATGAAAAAAGATATTCCGTTCCTTAAGTTAGATGATTCATTTACGAAAGCATTAGGAATGACGATTGATCATCCTTTTATTTGTGTTGTGAATGATGAGGAGTACTTTGAAGGCATTTTAACGCGACGAGCTATTTTAAAGCTGTTAAATAAAAAAGTAAGGCAGTATAATCGGTAGTGAAGGGCAAGCGACTTCGTAGACAAAAAAGAAGTCGCTTTTTTATCGTGCATCTATTATATTTAAAAAGAAATAAAGATGAAAAGGTAAGCAAACTTTACACTTATTTCACCATGAAAAATGTAAGTTAGACTGTGCATGTTAATAAACATAATGCATATATTGAGGGTAGATGGGTGTTTCGTCATGTAATGACAATACGATAGGGATTTTATGTTAGAAAGGTCAGCTTGGATATTCTCCATTGACTTAATGTTTGTTTTATATGTAGGACAAGGAAAGAGGGAGAAAGTTGCAAATCGATGATTTTCAAATGATGGTTGTCTTAGCACAAGAATCCAATATGAGAAGAGCGGCGGAGCGTTTATTTGTTTCGCAGCCTGCACTAAGTCAACGATTACAATCTATGGAGAAACAATGGGGAATGAAATTTTTTATTCGCTCGCAAAAGGGATTGACAATTACACCAGAAGGGGAAAAGGTAGCTAGTTATGCGAAGGAGATGTTAGAAAGAGAAGAAGCAATTAAGAGTGAGTTAGCAATCTACCACACTGAGACATATGGAACTTTGAAAATTGCTGTTGCTTCTGTCATTGGACAATATTGGTTACCTCCTGTTTTGAAAAAATTTGTACAAAAATATCCTTTTGTGAAGATCTCGCTTTTTACAGGTTGGAGTAGCGAAGTGCAAAAGCATTTTTATGAAGGAGACGTCCATGTTGCTATTTTAAGAGGGACGCAAGAATATAAAGGGCATAAACAACAATTATTTGAGGATGAATTATACTTAGTTGATACAGAAATAAAAGATATTTCTATGCTTAAGGATACAAATAGACCTTTTATACAATTTAAAAGTGATTCAACATACTATGGGCAAATTCAAAATTGGTGGTACGGGCTATTTTCTAATCCTCCTAAACGTACAATCGTTGTAGATCAGATTGAAACGTGTAAGCAACTTGTTTTAAATGGTATTGGCTATGCTTTGTTGCCTTCTACAGTGTTAAAAGAAGTAAAGACAAATACATATAAAACACCTGTACAATTAACAAGAGAAACTTGGCTATTAACAAGTGATTCTGCTAGACAATTAAAGCAAGTGCAAGCATTTTTAGAAATTATAGAAGAAATTCAAAAGGAAAAATAAGATTATTATCTTGCTACTAGCTCTTTCGTTTGATAGAGTAACAATATAAATGGATTTAGGAGGCAACAAGCATGAAAATGATGGATGCAAATGAAATTATTTCATTTATTCAAAAAAGTGAAAAGAAAACTCCTGTGAAGGTATACATAAAAGGGGATTTAAAAGAGGTAACATTCCCTGAAACCGTACAAGCATTTGTGAACAAAAAAGCGGGTGTGTTATTTGGAGAATGGTCTGAAATTAAGGCGGTTCTTGAAGAAAATAAAAAACACATTGCAGATTATGTTGTGGAAAATGACCGTCGTAATTCTGCAATCCCAATGCTTGATTTAAAAGGTATTAAAGCACGTATTGAGCCAGGTGCGATTATTCGTGATCATGTCGAAATTGGTGATAATGCTGTTATTATGATGAATGCAACAATTAACATCGGTGCCGTAATCGGTGAAGGTTCTATGATTGATATGAACGCTGTATTAGGCGGACGTGCAACAGTAGGTAAAAACTGTCACGTAGGTGCAGGTGCAGTTCTTGCAGGTGTTATTGAGCCACCTTCTGCTAAACCAGTTATCATTGAAGACGATGTTGTAATTGGTGCAAATGTAGTTGTTTTAGAAGGTGTGACAGTAGGAAAAGGTGCGGTTGTTGCAGCGGGTGCGATTGTAACAGAAGATGTACCTCCATACACAGTAGTTGCAGGGACACCAGCACGTGTCATTAAAAAAATTGATGAGAAGACAAAATCTAAAACAGAAATTAAGCAAGAGCTTCGTCAATTAAACCCAGAAAAATAAAAAAGCAAAAAGCGTAAGGGAATGAAGAAGCCCTTACGCTTTTTATAAATGGCGGTGTAGACATGACAATCAGTAAATTTGCACAAATTCGTAGGGATTTACATAAAATTCCTGAATTAGGATTTCAGGAGTGGAAAACACAGCAATATATTTTAAATTATATTGAGACACTTCCTAATGAACACATTGAAGTAAAGACATGGAAAACAGGGGTTATCGTTAAAGTTAAGGGAAAGAATCCATTAAAAACAATTGGTTATCGCGCGGATATAGATGGTTTGCCAATTGTAGAGGAAACAGGATATGAATTCGCTTCGACTCATGAAGGAATGATGCATGCGTGCGGTCATGATTTTCATACTACAATTGGCTTAGGATTGCTTACAGCTACTGTAAATGACAGAATAGATGATGACCTTGTTTTTCTATTCCAGCCCGCTGAAGAAGGGCCTGGCGGGGCACTTCCTATGCTAGAAAGCGAAGAATTAAAAGAATGGAAACCAAATATGATTCTTGGGCTTCATATTGCACCAGAATATCCAGTCGGAACGATTGCTACAAAAGAAGGGTTACTCTTTGCAAATACATCAGAATTGTATATTGATTTAAAGGGGAAAGGTGGACATGCGGCATACCCACATATGGCGAATGATATGATTGTTGCGGCTAGTCATCTTGTTACCCAGCTTCAATCTGTCATTAGTCGTAATGTGAATCCATTGGATAGTGCAGTGATTACAATTGGTAAAATTACAGGTGGAACCGTTCAAAATATAATTGCAGAAAAGTCTCGTTTAGAGGGGACAATTCGAACATTATCTGTTGAATCAATGAAGCGAGTGAAAGATAGAATTGAAGCGATTGTTGCTGGGATTGAGGCTGCATTCCAATGTGAGGCGGTTATTGATTATGGTGCAATGTATCATCAAGTATATAATCATGAAGCATTAACAAAAGAATTTATGGAGTTCGCTTCAAAAGATACGAATATGAATGTGGTTACTTGCACGGAGGCTATGACGGGAGAAGATTTCGGATACATGCTTCGCGATATTCCAGGATTTATGTTTTGGCTTGGTGTCGATTCTGAATATGGTTTGCATCATGCGAAACTAAAGCCAAATGAAGCGGCAATTGATCGAGCAATTGAATTTTTAAATCAATATGTAAAATGGAAAGGGAACAGGGAGTAGACCTGTTCTTTTTTTACGACACGATTTTGGAGAGCAATCCTCGGTGGGGAGATAAAGGATTTTTAAAATATGTTCTACGAAAAATTAGAATGGGTGTAAGGGGAGTAAATTCGGCATATAAGTTAGCAAAGAAGCGATATGTTTTAGTTTACTTTTTATATAAAACGTGTGTAAAATCAATGTGATACATTGAAAAAGGTGGGGAGTCAGGTGCAAATCAGTAGTGCAATATTATGTTTCTTTCTGTATACATACGTTATTATTGCTGCGATATATTTCGGTATCAGCTTTTACGCATATCGCTTAGCTAATAAAGATGAATATAAAGAAACATACCAGTGGGTGAAGAAATACTTATCCCCTGTACTAGAAATTATGAATGGCTTTGTTCTTTTTTTATTTATTGGATTAGTTGCATTTTCAACAAGTTTTGTCGGAAATAAGGCAACTTTATTTGGAATCGGTATTATTATTTTTATGCTGTTAGGTGTTCGAATTGGGAATGCTGTGTTTTGGAATGAACAGAAAATTGATGGTTGGACAGGGATGTTCATTCCATGTATGCTTGCTGCTATCGTTACAAATATAGAACATGAATATTACCAGCTTCATTTTTGGTTAATTATTGTTTTAACAATTCTTTCTGTTTTATATATAAGTACTGCGTTTTTGACGTACTGTGCAAATGAAAAAGGGGATAAAAATGGTGTTCGCTTTTTTAGGGGGAGAGCACTATTTTGGAGTGTGCCAACAATGTTTGTAATAGTGGTTATCGCAGTAATTATGAACGGCCATCATTTTGGAGGGTGGCAACTATTTTTTGGAACATGGTGGATATTTATCATTTCCTTTTGTGCTTTTTTAGGAGCGACGCATTATTTATTTCATCAACATCACTATATGTGGGCACTTTTATTTGCTTTTGCGCAACTGTTGTTTGCATTTTTTGGTCAAGAAACATTAGTATTCGTTTTTCAAACGTTTAGTTCGTTTGGGAATATTTTTGTATTTGGAATGCTAGTCTGCAGTATTTCATTGTATGTACAACAATATTTTTACATCCAAAAACAGTAGTAGTAGGCAAGGTTCGCTAGTGAAAATAAAGTATGCTACAATAAAATGAAGTTGGATTTGATGTTATTGGAGGAATTCATGTGAGTGAAAAAGAGAAAGAGTTTGCTGTCATTGGACTTGGGCGTTTTGGAGGCAGCATTTGCCGTGAATTAGCACAATTAGGTATGGAAGTAATGGCAATTGACTTAGATGAAGATAAAATTAATGAATTTGCAAATATTGCATCTCATGCTGTAATTGCAGATTCCACAGATGAAATGGTCTTAAAAAGTCTTGGTATCCGCAACTTTGATCACGTTGTTGTAGCAATTGGAGATAATTTAAATGCTAGTATTTTAACAACACTTATTTTAAAAGAATTAGGCGTGAAAAATATTACTGTAAAAGCTCAGAATGATTATCATGAAAAAGTATTAAGTAAAATAGGGGCAGATCATATTGTTCATCCTGAGCGTGATATGGGAAAACGTATTGCAAATAATATTGCTTCTAGCAACGTATTAGATTATTTAGAGCTTTCAGATGAACATAGTATTGTAGAGATTATAGCTAATAAAAAAATCGATGGTCATTCGTTAATCGAACTGGATATTCGTGCGAAATTTGGCTTGAATATCGTAGCGATAAAACGAGGTAAAGAAGTGATTGTCTCGCCGCGAGCTACTGAAAATATCCAGTCTGGGGATATTTTAATTGTGATTGGTCATGATGACGAAGTGGATCGTTTTAAGCATTTCTTACGATGAAAGAATCGTATGAAAAAAGGCTTGGCTGTAGATGAGGTCACGGAAAAAATCCACTTCATAATAAAAAGGAGCCCATCACCTACTATATATAGGTGATGGGCTCCTTTTTTTGTAGCTAATGTTTCGTTGGATTGTTATCATTTTAACATGAATGAAGAAAGACCAATTCGTTATACAAATTGGTCTTTTCACTTTTATAATATGTTCCATTAAAATAAGACTATTTCTTTTGGAGCATGTTTTTTATATTTCCATAATGATTGGTAAAATCATTGGACGACGTTTCGTCTTTTCGTATAGGAATGGAGCTAATGTATCTGTAATTTCATTTTTAATTTCAGACCATTGTGTTGTCTTTCGTTCCATCACCTTGTCTAGATGTGTTGTAATTAATGTTTGTGCGTCATTAATTAAATCGCTGCTTTCACGCATATAAACGAATCCGCGAGAGATGATATCAGGTCCTGCGGCAATTTTAAATTCTTTCATATCGATGCTTACAACGACGATTACAAGTCCTTCTTCTGAAAGAATACGACGGTCACGTAATACGATATTTCCGATGTCGCCGATTCCATTTCCATCAATATAAACAGACCCTGAAGGGATTTTCCCAGCAATATTTGCTTCATCTGAGCGTAGAGCGAGTACATCACCATTGTCCATGATAAAACAATTTTCTTCAGGAATACCACAATCATTTGCTAAGCTCATATGCATGCGTTGCATACGATATTCGCCGTGAATAGGCATGAAATATTTCGGTTTAATGAGGCGTAACATAAGTTTTTGTTCTTCTTGTCCGCCGTGACCGCTCGTATGAATATTTGTAAGCTTACCATGGATAACCTCGGCACCAGCACGGTATAACATGTTGATTGTGCGGCTTACACTAACTGTATTTCCTGGAATAGGAGAAGAAGAAAATACAACCGTATCTCCAGGGATAATTTGAATTTGACGATGTGTACCATTGGCAATGCGAGAAAGTGCCGCCATTGGTTCACCTTGACTACCTGTGCATAAAATAACAATTTTGTTAGCAGGTAGTTTATTAATTTGAGCTGCATCAACGAATGTATCTTTTGGACAACGAATATAACCAAGGTCTTGTCCGATTTGAATGGCAGCTTCCATACTTCGACCAAATACAGCTACCTTGCGATTGTTTTCAACAGCAGCTTCGACAACTTGTTGTAAACGGTGGATATTAGATGCGAAAGTAGCAAAAATAATACGACCTTCTACTTTGCGGAAAATATCTTGAATGCTATCACCAACACGACGTTCAGACATTGTAAAGTTAGGAACTTCACTATTTGTGCTATCGGATAATAGGCAAAGTACACCGTCTTTACCGATTTCAGCCATTTTTGTTAAATTTGCTGGCTCACCAACTGGTGTGAAATCAAATTTAAAGTCTCCCGTATGAACAATTTGCCCTTGTGGTGTTTTCACAACAACGCCAAATGAGTCTGGAATGCTATGTGTCGTACGGAAGAAGGAAACTGATGTTTTTTTAAATTTAATTACATCATCTTCTTGAATTTCGTAAAGTTTTGCTTTACGAAGTAAACCGTGCTCTTCTAATTTATTTTTAATTAGGGCAATCGCTAATTTCCCCCCGTAAATCGGAACATTTACTTGGCGTAATAAGTAAGGGATTCCACCGATATGATCTTCATGACCATGTGTGATGAAGACGCCTTTAATTTTATCTTCGTTTCGTACAAAATAAGTGTAATCAGGGATCACATAGTCGATCCCGAGAAGTTCGTCTTCTGGAAATTTAATTCCAGCATCAATTATAATAATTTCATCTTGAAATTGAACAGCATATGTATTTTTGCCGATTTCGCCCAGTCCACCAAGAGCGAATACGGCAACCTGATCGTTTTTTAGGAATTTCATAAATTATACGATCTCCGTTAGCTTTAAATCAGCATTTTGCTTTTCGTATTCAAGATGAGCGCCAGTCACTGACTGAACAAACTCAATGTTATATGCGAACTTTTTTAATTTTGCACGAACGTCTCTTTCAGAGTCAGCCTCTAAATATAGAACTTTTGTATTTTCACGTACTGGAACCTCAGTCATTTTTTCTTGATAAAATACTTTAAAAATCATTGGAAAAACCTCTCCTTGTCTATGTTTTGCATTATCTGTTACCTATTATAAAGCAAACAGTCATGTTTTTCATGTTTTTTCGAATGGGAATGAAGAAAAAGCCCGAAATGGGCACGATTAAGCCATTGTTTTTTTTCGTACTAAATCATTCAAATAGCGTTTTAGCTTTTTCTTCAATTTTTTTAGCATAGCCGCTCCTTCCTTTCCTTATTGTAAAACATACACGTATATTCATCGGGTTTTCTTGCATTATCTTATTCATCGTTTATCGTTTAAGTGCTGGTATGAATAGCACGTCATAATTGACAGTCATTTTACTCGTTATGTGTATAGTATGAGAAAGATGAGAAAAGAAAATTCATTTAGAAAAACCTTGGTACTCGTTCTCGTTAATACATGTGTATGATATGGATAAGGTTAGAAAGCGAATACTTACTTTAAGTATGGTTAATATGTTATACTTTTTTTTGGTATTTGAAAAGTAATAGTAAAGTTAGAAGTATATAAGAAGTGGAAAGGGTTTTGATAAATGAATGATAAAATTGTCTTTTTTGATATTGATGGAACATTGTTAGATCATGATAAAAAAATTCCGCAATCTACAAGAGAAGCGGTGCGTACTTTACAAGAAAAGGGAGTCCATGTGGCAATTGCAACGGGACGTGCTCCATTTATGTTCGAAGATATCCGTCATGAGCTCAATATTCATAATTATGTTAGTTTTAATGGTCAATATGTTGTATTTGAGGATGAGGTCATCTTTAAAAATCCACTACGCCCAGAAGCACTTCGTAAATTTACAACATTTGCAAAGCAAGAAGGGTATCCACTTGTTTATTTAGATGAACAAGATATGAAAGTAACGGTAGAATATCATGATTATGTAAAAGAAGGTTTGGGGAGTTTGCATTTTGAACACCCGGTATATGAGCCTAATTTTTATGAAAACCGTGATATTTATCAAACGCTTGTTTTCTGTCAAACAGGTGAAGAAGAAAAGTTTATTCATGATTATCCAGATTTTCATTTTATTCGTTGGCATGCATATTCAATGGATATTATTCCAAATGGAGGTTCAAAAGCGAAAGGAATCGAAAAGTTTATTGAAAGATTAGGATTTCAGAAAGAACAAGTGTATGCTTTTGGAGATGGACTGAATGATTTAGAAATGATTGAAGCAGTTGGAACAGGAATTGTAATGGGAAATGGTCATGAAGAGCTGAAGAAACTTGCAAATTATGTAACAAAAGATGTGAGTGAAGACGGGATTCATCACGGGCTACAGTGGGCTGGTTTAATTTAAGATAGAGATGAAAACCATTTCATAAAGAAAAATCGGATAAGAATAAAAAAGCAGAAGCGTGGCTTCTGCTTTTTAGCGTTCAAGAGGTTTTGCGTTTTCAGGAGCAGCAAAAGGATTATCTTGATTAATATGGTCATAAAACATGACGCCATTTAAATGATCGATTTCATGTTGAAAGACAATCGCTGGTAAGCCTTTTAACCGTAATTTTACTTCTTCTCCATCAACAGTTGTTGCTTTCACTGTAATCCTTGCATAGCGAGGAACGTATCCAGGTACTTCACGATCGACAGATAAACATCCTTCGCCCGCTGGTAAGTATGTACGTTCAACGGAATGACTAATAATTTTTGGATTGAACAATGCATAGCTATATAATGTTTCATTTGCATCTGTAACATGAATCGCAATCATTCTTTTCGAAATACCAATTTGTGGAGCCGCTAATCCAATCCCTGGGCGCAAATTATATTTTTCAACCATTTCCGGATTTTGACTGTTTATGACAAATTCAATCATTTCTTTTAGTGTTTGTGTATCTTCTTCGCTAGCTGGTAGCTGTACTTCTTCTGCTACTGCTCTGAGAATCGGATTTCCTTCACGAATTACATCGTTCATTGTAAGCATATGTAATCTCTCCTTTCTCCTTAAGTCTACCAAAGGAAATAAAAAAAGTCATGGCAAAGCATATGTAGTACATTGCGAAAAGAGTGTCTTGTTCAAATTTTCAATTCCTTGAAGGAAAAAAGACCCCAAAAAAATCAGGTTTCACTGACTTTTGGGGCACCTCTTTTTCATAGTTGTTGTGTCTTACATTAACGAATACAAGCAGCACCAACGATAATTAAAAGGATAAACAATACAACGATTAAAGCAAAACCGCGTCCAGATCCGCCGCAAGAACCGCCGTAGCCGTAAGAAGGGTATGAGCCAGTTGGATAACAATATGTGTATCCGTACATATATATGACCTCCTTTATCATTTTCCGCTAATATTGCGGTTACTTATAATGTATGGAAGAGTAGAGAGAAATGTATGGGCATTTACCTAGAAAAGGAAGAAGTGTTGCATATTTTTGTTGTAAAGAGAGAAAAACTAAAGAGAATTAAATCGTTTACATATTATTCTAGGGTCAAGAACAAGTGAAACAGGGAATAATATAACAGTAGGTTTATGCTTACTAATACAGATGTGAAAATAAAAACATGTATGGATGGCGAAACCTTCAATGTTGTTCATAAAAAAATCGTAATTAAAGTAATTGACATCGTGATTAGAATAGTTGTAAACTAAAAAACGTGATCAAGATTGTATTAATATGTTTCTAAAAAAACATTAGTACAGATTGTTAGGTACACAAATTTATTCTCAGCCGATAAGGATTCCTATCGGTTTACATGATTGCGTTTTCTTTCTAGATGTATGCTAGTGAAAGCGTTTCAGAATATGGTTCAAGAGAGGAAGAGGTGAACGGAATGGGTACTAAAACAAAAAAGACCCTATTTAATGTTGATGAGCAAATGAAAGCTATCGCAGCTCAATTTGAAACATTACAAATTTTAAATGAAAAAGGCGAAGTTGTGAATGAAGCAGCAATGCCTAATTTAACTGATGATCAATTAAAAGAATTAATGCGCCGTATGGTGTATACTCGCGTACTAGATCAACGTTCTATTTCTTTAAACCGTCAAGGACGTTTAGGTTTCTATGCACCAACAGCTGGACAAGAAGCTTCTCAATTAGCAAGTCATTTTGCGCTTGAAGCAGACGACTTTATTTTACCAGGATATCGTGACGTTCCACAATTAGTATGGCACGGTCTACCATTATATCAAGCATTCTTATTCTCTCGTGGACATTTCATGGGTAACCAAATGCCAGAGAACGTAAATGCACTTCCTCCACAAATTATTATCGGTGCGCAAATTATCCAAACTGCTGGTGTTGCGTTAGGTATGAAATTACGTGGTAAAAAATCTGTTGCAATTACTTACACTGGTGACGGCGGTGCATCTCAAGGTGACTTCTATGAAGGTATGAACTTTGCAGGTGCGTTCAAAGCTCCAGCAATCTTTGTTGTTCAAAACAACCGTTATGCAATCTCTACTCCAGTAGAAAAACAATCTGCAGCAAAAACTGTAGCTCAAAAAGCAGTAGCAGCAGGTATTTATGGAATTCAAGTAGACGGTATGGACCCATTAGCTGTATATACAGCAACTGCTTTTGCCCGTGAGCGCGCAGTAAATGGTGAAGGTCCTACTTTAATCGAGACTTTAACATTCCGTTATGGTCCACATACAATGGCTGGTGATGACCCAACTCGTTACCGTACAAAAGATATCGAAAATGAATGGGAACAAAAAGACCCAATCGTACGCTTCCGTGCATTCTTAGAAAATAAAGGCCTATGGTCTCAAGAAGAAGAAGAAAAAGTAATCGAAGAAGCAAAAGAAGATATCAAACAAGCTATTGCTAAGGCTGACCAAGCTCCAAAACAAAAAGTAACTGATTTAATGGAAATCATGTACGAAGAAATGCCTTACAACTTAGCTGAACAATATGAAATTTACAAAGAAAAGGAGTCGAAGTAAGCCATGGCTCAAATGACAATGATTCAAGCAATCACTGATGCTTTACGCGTTGAAATGAAAAATGATCCTAACGTACTTGTTTTTGGTGAAGACGTTGGTGTAAACGGCGGTGTATTCCGTGCTACTGAAGGTTTGCAAGCTGAATTTGGCGAAGACCGTGTAATGGATACTCCACTTGCAGAATCTGGTATTGGTGGACTTTCAATCGGTTTAGCACTTCAAGGCTTCCGTCCAGTTCCAGAAATTCAATTCTTCGGTTTCGTTTACGAAGTAATGGATTCAATTGCTGGTCAAATGGCTCGTATGCGTTATCGTTCTGGTGGTCGTTGGACTGCTCCAATCACAGTTCGTTCTCCATTCGGTGGTGGCGTTCATACTCCAGAATTACACGCTGATAGCTTAGAAGGTTTAGTGGCACAACAACCAGGTCTAAAAGTTGTTATCCCATCTACTCCATACGATGCAAAAGGTCTTTTAATTTCTGCGATTCGTGACAACGATCCAGTTATTTACCTAGAGCATATGAAATTATATCGTTCATTCCGCCAAGAAGTACCAGAAGGCGAATACACAATTGAATTAGGCAAAGCTGAGGTAAAACGCGAAGGTAAAGATGTATCTGTTTTTGCGTACGGTGCTATGGTACATGCTGCATTAAAAGCTGCTGAAGAGCTTGAAAAAGAAGGTATCTCTTTAGAGGTTGTTGACTTACGTACAGTTCAACCATTAGACATCGAAACAATCATTGCATCTGTTGAGAAAACAGGCCGTGCAATCGTTGTTCAAGAAGCTCAAAAACAAGCTGGTATTGCAGCAAACGTTGTAGCGGAAATTAATGACCGCGCAATCTTAAGCTTAGAAGCTCCAGTTCTACGTGTTGCAGCTGCTGATACAGTATTCCCATTCTCTCAAGCTGAGAGCGTATGGTTACCAAACCATAAAGATATTGTTGAAGCTGTTAAAAAAGTAATGAACTTCTAATTTTAGTTATTCATGTGCAAAAGAAGTCAGCACATGCTGATTTCTTTTGTACATATTCCATAATAATGAAATGAATCAGGGGGATGAATTCCGTGGCATTTGAATTTAAACTACCAGATATCGGTGAAGGTATCCACGAAGGTGAAATCGTAAAATGGTTTATTAAACCAGGCGATGAAGTAAACGAAGACGATGTACTTCTTGAAGTACAAAATGATAAAGCAGTAGTAGAAATTCCTTCTCCTGTAAAAGGTAAAGTACTTGAAGTACTTGTAGAAGAAGGAACAGTTGCAGTAGTAGGAGATGTTCTTGTTAAATTTGACGCTCCTGGTTACGAAAACCTTAAATTTAAAGGTGACGAGCATGACGATGCTCCAAAAGCTGAGGAAGCAAAAGAAGAAGCTCCAGCAGCAGCTACTCCAGCGGCAGAAACAACAAATGAACGCGTAATCGCTATGCCATCTGTTCGTAAATATGCTCGTGAAAAAGGTGTAGACATCCATAAAGTAGCTGGATCTGGTAAAAACGGTCGCATTGTAAAAGCTGACATCGATGCATTTGTAAATGGTGGACAAGCAGCGACTACTGAAGCTCCAGCAGCAGCAGCTACTCCAGCGGCTCAAGAAGAGGCACCAAAAGCACAACCAATCCCAGCTGGTGAATACCCAGAAACTCGCGAGAAAATGAGCGGTATCCGTAAAGCGATTGCGAAAGCAATGGTTAACTCTAAACATACAGCTCCTCACGTAACATTAATGGACGAAGTAGATGTAACAGAGCTTGTTGCTCATCGTAAGAAATTCAAAGCTGTTGCAGCTGACAAAGGTATTAAATTAACTTACCTTCCATATGTTGTAAAAGCTTTAACATCTGCATTACGTGAATTCCCAATGTTGAACACTTCTTTAGATGATGCAACTCAAGAAATTGTTCATAAACATTACTTCAATATTGGTATCGCAGCTGATACTGATAAAGGTCTTTTAGTACCAGTTGTTAAAGATGCTGATCGCAAGTCTATCTTTGCAATCTCTAATGAGATTAATGAGCTTGCTACAAAAGCACGTGAAGGTCGCTTAGCTCCTGCTGAAATGAAAGGTGCTTCTTGCACAATCACAAACATTGGTTCTGCAGGTGGACAATGGTTCACTCCAGTTATCAATCACCCAGAAGTAGCAATCCTTGGTATTGGTCGCATCGCTGAAAAACCAGTTGTAAAAAATGGTGAGATCGTTGCAGCTCCAGTATTAGCATTATCTCTAAGCTTTGACCATCGTTTAATTGACGGTGCAACTGCTCAAAAAGCATTAAACCAAATTAAACGTCTATTAAACGACCCACAATTATTAGTAATGGAGGCGTAATAACAATGGTAGTAGGAGATTTCCCAATTGAATTAGATACAGTCGTTGTTGGTGCAGGTCCTGGTGGATATGTTGCAGCAATTCGTGCAGCACAATTAGGTCAAAAGGTAGCAGTTATTGAAAAAGCTAACCTTGGTGGCGTATGCTTAAACGTTGGATGTATTCCTTCTAAAGCGTTAATTAATGCAGGTCATCGTTTTGAGCATGCAAAACATTCTGATGACATGGGTATTATCGCTGAAAACGTAAAAGTGGATTTCACAAAAGTTCAAGAATGGAAAAATGGCGTAGTTAAGAAATTAACTGGCGGTGTAGAAGGCCTTCTTAAAGGAAACAAAGTTGAAATCATTCGCGGTGAAGCTTACTTCGTAGATGCGAATACATTACGTGTCATGACTGAAGATGCAGCACAAACTTATACATTCAAAAATGCAATCCTTGCAACTGGTTCTACACCAATTGAAATTCCAGGATTCAAATACTCTAAACGTGTGATCAACTCTACAGGTGCTTTAAGCTTACCTGAAATTCCTAAAAAACTTGTTGTAATCGGCGGCGGTTACATCGGTATGGAATTAGGTACTGCTTATGCTAACTTCGGTACAGAAGTTACTGTAGTAGAAGCTGGTGACGAAATCTTAGCTGGTTTCGAAAAAGCAATGAGCTCAGTTGTGAAACGCGCTCTTCAGAAAAAAGGAAACGTTACAATTCATACGAAAGCTATGGCTAAAGGCGTTGAAGAAACTGAAAACGGCGTAAAAGTTAGCTTCGAAGTAAAAGGCGAAGTACAAACTGTAGAAGCAGATTACGTATTAGTAACTGTAGGTCGTCGTCCAAATACGCAAGAAATCGGTCTTGAGCAAGTTGGAATTAAAATGACTGATCGCGGTCTAATCGAAATCGATGAGCAATGTCGTACAAATGTATCAAACATCTATGCAATCGGTGATATCGTTCCTGGACCACCATTAGCGCACAAAGCTTCTTACGAAGGTAAAGTAGCAGCTGAAGCTATTAGTGGCCATGCAGCAGCAATCGATTACATTGGAATTCCAGCAGTATGCTTCACTGATCCAGAATTAGCATCTGTTGGTTATACAAAGAAACAAGCAGAAGAAGCTGGAATGAGCGTAGCTGTATCTAAATTCCCATTCGCTGCAAACGGTCGTGCATTATCATTAAACAGCACAGACGGTTTCTTACAACTTGTAACACGTAAAGAAGATGGTCTTCTTGTAGGTGCGCAAGTTGCAGGTGCAGGTGCTTCTGATATTATCTCTGAGCTAGGACTAGCTATCGAAGCTGGTATGACAGCAGAAGATATTGCACAAACAATCCATGCTCATCCAACATTAGGTGAAATTACAATGGAAGCAGCAGAAGTTGCTCTTGGAATGCCAATTCACATTGTAAAATAATATAGTAAGTAAGAAAAAACGTCTCTTATTCTGTAAGAGACGTTTTTTCTTACTTTGAAGGTTTTTTTATCTCGCTATTTTAGGGCAGTAGCAGCCCGATTGGTGGAGGCTCATAATCAGTAGGGGGGACGAAGAACACCCCACTGATTAAAATTACACTTTATTGGAGTTGTTGTATGGAGACAAACTTGTAGATGTGAAACGAAAGCAGTTCACCCTATAAGGGATTGTGGTTTTAAGAAAATAAACTTGTTCCTATTATGGAATTGATTTGCTTTCAATCCCATATATTATAATAAAATAGAGCATGTCAAAGGAGACGGTTCCGTGAAATTCATACATGTTATATTTTATCATTTTCTTTTATGGAGTGGTTTTTCTATTGTGTTATCCTTATCAAGTGGTGATAAGGTTCATTATAAAATAATGCTCTTTTTTGTGTTTCTCTATCTTGCGTATGTAATTGCGTATGTTATGCTTCCTATAAGAAAACAAGCATTCATTCTCACTTGTATAAATAGCATCTTGTTTTTAATCATATCGTACCTCTTTTAAATCTTATCGTTTATAAAAATACATGGTTCTTCCATTAAATAGTTGTAGTTCACCCTCTAATTTTTTTGCTAAAAAACGACAAAATTCATTTGCTTTTCCTTTGTCTCCAAATGTTGCTGTAGAAGGCAAAGAAATTTGAATAAAGGTTTGGTCATTTTCCGAGTCAACTCCTACATAAATACAGTTATATCTCTCATGATTCGATTTTAGTTCTAGCGTCGAATTTGAAGTATCCACTATTTCATAAGGAAAGGCAAAGTTTGCATATGCGTAATGAATTTGCGTGCCAGTTTGTGAAGTGATTATTTTATAATATTGAAAAAGTTCTTTTATGTCGTCTAATGAGACAGACTGTGTTTTAGATTTAGATACAAGTTTTATAAAGGCATGCTGCATAAAAGATCTCCTCCTAACGTCATTTACAATTTTATTGTAACATTATTGTAAATTTTTTGACAATTAAAAGGTTATTGCTTTTTTTCGTGTAATATATACGGGAAGGAAATGGTCTTTAGAAAGGAGCAGTAAGATGTTCGAGAAATTGTATGATGAACATGAGAATGTCCATATACGCTTTTTAGGATTTATGACGCATGAAAATCGCTATGATTTTGGAGTTATTTATACAAATATGTTTTTTGGAAAAACACTTGTCGTTTGTATGCAGACGGGGCGAGCAACACTTCTTGGACCAGATGATGTAGAAAATACCCAACATTTACAAGAAATATTTAAATTAGCATCAGAAGTAGAAGCAAATGATTTAGCACAATTTTTTAAATTTCTTGTTCCACAAACTTCCTCTGTACATGCTGAGCATGAAGAATGAAAAACAGAAACAGTCGTATGAAATATGGCTGTTTTTTGTATGATTGTTTCATACTAATGTGAAATAAAAATTTTTAATGTGTTATACTAAAAACCTATTGACTTAAAAAGTATAACATATTAAAATGAAGTCAGAAAGTTAAGCGGTTACAAAAAAGTTTTTGGGATTACAAACTTAGGGGGAAAAGAAAAATGGGGACAATCGTATGTCAAGATTGTGAAAATACAATCGCACACTTCGAAGATGAAAAGGTAACAATACTTTACGGCAAATGTGGATCTTGCGGATGTGGTCACAAGGAACATACAAAGGCCCAGTAGTATATAAATTTGGGAGCTAGAAAAGTTTTTAGGACCATTAACTTAGGGGGAAAGAAAAATGGGAACAATTGTATGTCAAGTTTGTGAAAGTACAATCGCATACTTTGAAGAGGAAAAAACAACAGTACTTTATGGGAAATGTGGGTCTCATTGCGAATGCAATCACAAGGAACATGCAAAAGCCCAATAATATATAGAACGTGTAAAGAATTCAATATAACAGTATGAAAGAAACTTAGGGGGAAAAGAAGATGGGAACAATCGTATGCCAAGTTTGTGAAGAAACAATCGCGCATTTTGAGGATAAAAAAACGACAGTACTTTACGGCAAATGTGGATCTCATTGTAAATGTGACCATAAGCAACATGTAAAAGCTTAATAGTAGAAAAAAGCGTCTGCGAATGCAGACGCTTTTTTAATAGATGGTAGTTGTGTGTCCGATAGTTGCTACAATTGCATCGTCTCTAATCGGGATAAATCCTAGTGAGGTTTGTGGCAGGGGATGAGAAGTATATTGACTCATGATGCGACTATCTATACGCGTAATAAAATCGGTTAAATAGGCTGAAATAAAAGCAGAGGGGATTCTTCTATCATTTAACAGATAAATGATTTGTTCTTTTGTTTTTACACCAACTCCATGACCGTAATAAAAAGAGTTACCTAAATAAATTGCATTTTCTCCTTGCCATTCGATAGAAGCAGGATTCACTTGAGGATTTTTAAAGTAGACTAAATCACCTGGTACAATATCTCCACCTGTCTTTGTCATTAATTTTAAATCACGATCATAATCCCATGTATATAATAGAAGGTTTGCAAATAAATGGTTGAATATTTCTTCATCATATAGCTCTAACAATGCTTTATAAAATATAATAATCATTGCTGTTGCACATTCAGTTCCGTACATTTTCCCATTTTTAAAAATATCTCGTATTGCAATAGAAGATGATACACCGGGACGCAATTGAAATCCTCCTAGCGCTGTTCGTTGCCAATATTCTTCATTACAAAAAGATGTCACGAATGTACGGAACTGAAATCCACTTTGAAAAAGTTCTAATGCAGAGGTAATAATATGCATCCTTACATTTAAATCAAAGTTGAGTTCAGCGACTGTCCGAAAGGAGTATACTTCTTGATTTCCAGTCATGATAGATAAAATTTGTTGTTTTTCGTTAGCAAATGATTCATTTTCATTCATGATATAAGGATGTACAATAGAACGACCAATCACAATCATAATGGTATCCCACCTATACGTTACATTCTGTAATAGCGTATGAATGAAAGAGGAAATGGTGAAAAAAAAGCCTATCAACTAACTGATAGGCTTAAATTCCTTAATGACACGCAATGTTTGGAGTGTCATATCTTCTGGACCTTGAACAGGTAATCCAGCTTCTAAATTTTTCTGGATATAATCTAAGTTTTCTTGTGTAATAATTTCTCCTGGAGTAAAGATTGGAATCCCTGGTGGATAAACCATTACAAAATCGGCTATAATGCGGCCAGCAGCATCTTCAAACGGAATAACTTCTGTTTCTGAATAAAAAGCATCTCGTGGAGAAAGGGCTAGTACAGGAATTTCTGGGATTTCTACTTGTACTTGAACGCCTTTATCTGCACGATGTTTAAATGTTGTGGCTAGTTCTTGTAGAGCTGCAATGAGTACATTTGTCTCGTCTTCCGTGTCTCCTAGTGTAATCAGGCATAGAATGTTATATAGGTCTGAAAGCTCGACTTCAATATTATAGTGTTTTCTTAACCATAACTCGGCTTCATGGCCTGTAATTCCTAAGTCTTTCACAGATATGATAAGCTTCGTTGGATCGTAACGAAATGTCGCGTCGGTACCTAACATTTCTTTTCCAGGACAATAAAGATGTTCAATATGATTTACAGCATTACGAACACGCTCAGCTAGCTCTATTGTTTTTGTTATTAACTTTTTTCCTTCTGTTGCCAATCGTTTTCTTGCAACATCAAGGGAAGCTAATAAAATATAAGAAGTCGATGTTGTAGTAAGCATGCTAATAATGGATTGGACATGCTTTACATTTACAAGGCCCTCTCTTACATTTAAAATGGAACTTTGTGTTAAAGAGCCACCTAGTTTATGCACACTTGTTGCAGCCATATCTGCGCCAGCTTGCATCGCTGACATCGGTAACTCATCATGGAAATGAATATGGACACCATGAGCTTCATCAACTAGTACAGGTATTTCATAGGAATGGGCTAATTCAACAATTTGCTGCAAATCTGCAGCAAATCCAAAGTATGTTGGATTAATTACAAGTAATCCTTTCGCATCGGGATGTTCATCGAGTGCTTTTTTTACAGAATGTATGGTAATACCATGTGAAATACCAAGTTTCGCATCAATTTCAGGATGAATGAAAATTGGTTTTGCACCTGAGAAAATAATGGCTGACATTACAGATTTATGAACGTTTCGTGGTACAAGAATTTTATCTCCGGGACCACATACGCTCATCACCATTGTCATAATTGCTCCGCTTGTACCTTGAACGGAAAAAAACGTATGATCTGCACCGAACGCTGCTGCGGCTAAATCTTGTGCTTCTTTAATCATACCTTTTGGATGATGTAAATCATCAAGCGGTGCAATGTTAATTAAGTCAATTGCTAATGCATTATGCCCAATAAATTCACGAAATACAGGATCCATTCCTTGTCCTTTCTTATGACCAGGAATATGGAATTGAATTGGATTTCGCTTACTGTGCTCTACTAAAGCGGTAAACAATGGTGTTTTGTATTGGGACAATCTATACACCCCTTCTTTTATTTATTTTGATTTGTTTTATGTGACTCTGTTCTATTAGAAGATGTTTTGTTATATCATCGTTCTCAAGAACTAGATTTGTTTGACTTACCACTCATAAAAAATGGAAGTATCATTTTATTTTCTATAAAACAAAAGCATTATATCACCAATAATTATAGATGTATAGAAAAATATTATTTTTAACTGTATGGATTTAAAATATAAAGTAGGGGATATATACCGAAACAGTCTATGGATATAATGACAGCTTAGACTAGCAAAATAGTGTATAATGCAAAGAGGCTATATCACGGATGAAATTGTAGTCTTTACGGTAGCATAATAACAGAACAATAAAGATAGATGAGGTGTAAATATGGAATATCAATATCCACTTGATTATGACTGGTCGAATGAAGAGATGATTACTGTTGTGAAATTTTATGAGGCGATAGAAAAAGCAAATGAAAAAGGAATTGTTAAAGAAGAATTGATGGATTTATATCGCAAGTTCAAAAGAATTGTTCCATCCAAAGCTGAAGAAAAGAAAATTGATAAAGAATTTCAGGAAGTAAGTGGTTATTCAATATACCGTACGATACAAAAAGGGAAAGATACAGAAGAGCATAAGATTGTTAAAATGTAAAAAAATTTTGAAAAATGAATTTTAGAGTGCTATAATATGATAACAACTAAAAACGGACAATAGCAATTGTCCGTTTTCTACTATCGATTGCAAATCTTATATAAAGGAAGGAGTGAGTGGATCGTCGATTCAATCTTAGTTTGAAATTGTTCATTTGTCATAGATGAAAATTCCTCTGGCGCTATATGAATTCCAACTAATAACTCAGCCTTTTTTACAGTAGCTAATCGTTCAATTATTTTTTGTAAATCTTTTGATTCTAATGTGTCATGTGGTAGAACATCTGGTTTAGTGTGGTCAATGGACCAAACGAAGTCATTTGGTATATTTGTTTTTAAATCATTTAAATGTTCTAATAAGGCATGAGCCGCTACCTCTTTTTGTGGACACTCATAGATTAAACCAAAGTATATGAAAGCATGGGTGCCCCATAAGCCAATTTGAAAGTGTGGTAACATTTTATAGCCGCGTTTATTTGTTGAAAAAGCAACCCAAGTATCGTTTGGTGGATTGACTTTGCGACGTGCATGTTTGGCAACATGATAGAAAAAAGGTTCGCCAGTTTGGTCAGATAAGTAATGGGAAAATTGTTCCCCTAATGTTTCTAATTTTGGCTGGATATGTGTTTTGATTGCATTCATACGTCTTTCAAGACCGTCAACTGAAAAGACAGCAAAGTCAGCTGATTGAAAAGTTTGTAATGTCATAATCGTTCCTCCAACTCCTAGTTTGTTTTTATTTTAGCATAGCTTGTACGATTCATAAAAAGAACAGCACAAAAAAATCGGTAAAAAAATATAAATTTGTTGCATAGATACTTTATCCAACATAGTATAGTATAAAACAAAAAATCAGAAAATTAAGTTAATTCTAGTCCGAGGGCAGACGAATATTGGGAGGAGGCAAATACTATGAGACAAGTGATTAATGCATTAAAGAGAACAGATGCAGAAAAAAGAATTCCGGTATTAAGATTAGAGTTAGATTATGAATTAGCAACGTTATATGATGCGATGATGGAAAATGACAATCAGAAAAAAGAAGAGTGTGTCCAAAAATTGGAAGTCTTAAGACTTGAAATGATTCGTTTAGAAGCGTAATAATAGTATATGTATAAAAATTAAGTTGGTGCGAACCTTATAAAGGGTTCGTTTTTTCTGTGAACAGTATAGATCGGAGTGTTTAAAATATGCAAGAGGTATGGAAAGAAATTGATACACATGCAAAACAGTGGGTTCGAGAAGCAGGAGAGAGCTTAAGGGCATCGCTAAAACAAGCCCTTATCATTGAAACAAAGTCAAATGCGGCCGATCTAGTAACGAATATGGATCGGGAAATAGAACAATTTTTTATTGGGAAAATTAAAGAAACATTCCCAGAACATTATATTTTAGGAGAAGAAGGGTATGGGGATGAAGTCACTTCTTCTAATGGGATTGTTTGGTTAATTGATCCAATTGATGGTACGATGAATTTTGTTCATCAAAAACGAAATTTTGCTATTTCGATTGGTATTTATGAGAACGGTATCGGAATAATCGGTCTTATCTATGATCCCGTACATGATGAGTTATACCATGCTGTAAAAGGGGAAGGGGCGTTTTGTAATGGTGTATCTATTCCGATGTTACAAGAAGGAGCGTTAGAAAGTAGCATAGTTGCTTTAAATGCGACATGGCTTACTGATAACCCGTTGCTTCATATGGAAAAAATGATGCAGCTTGTTACAAAGGCAAGAGGAACACGTTCGTATGGTTGTGCGGCATTAGAGATGGTATATGTGGCAACAGGAAGGTTGGATGCTTATATAACGCCGCGGTTATCTCCTTGGGATTTTGGTGGTGGGAAAATTATTGTTGAAGAAGTTGGTGGCAAAGTGACAACATTTACTGGGACACCAATTTCTATTGTAGAAAAAAGTAGTGTACTAGTGGCGAAACCTGGCGTATATGATGAATTATTACCATTTGTATTACAATAACAAAAAAGTAAGAGGCTATAGAAAGCTTCTTACTTTTTCACGTTATTGTGATTTGCGCATTTTTCGTTTTGTTATAAAGCCGTATCCAACTGTAACAAATGTACCAATAATGCAAATAATAATACCAATGGGACTATTTTCAGCAATCATAATTCCAATGCCGATTAAGAAAATAACACCGATAATAGCTGTTAATAAAAAGCGGTACTGAATGTGTTCCATATCTTCACCCTCCAATTTTATTTTACTTTCACAAAAGTAAGAATACAACTATATTTTCATTCTTGATTTTATTTTGATTGCCATTATATCCTCTTCGCTCTTATAATAGAGAAGGATTAAAAAGACACTAGGAGTTGGACATGTTGAAAAAACGACAAGATTTACGTAATATAGCAATTATTGCCCACGTTGACCATGGTAAAACAACACTTGTTGACCAGTTATTACGTCAAGCGGGAACGTTCCGTGCAAATGAGCATGTAGAAGAACGTGCAATGGATTCGAATGATTTAGAGAGAGAACGCGGTATTACGATTTTAGCGAAAAATACAGCGATTCACTATGAAGATAAACGAATTAACATTTTAGATACACCTGGACACGCTGATTTCGGTGGTGAAGTAGAACGAATCATGCGAATGGTTGATGGTGTTTTACTTGTTGTTGATGCATATGAAGGTTGTATGCCACAAACACGATTTGTATTAAAGAAAGCACTTGAGCAAAATTTAACGCCAATCGTTGTTGTAAACAAAATTGACCGCGACTTTGCTCGTCCAGAAGAAGTTGTTGATGAAGTATTAGATTTATTCATTGAACTAGGTGCAAATGAAGATCAATTAGAGTTCCCGGTTGTATTCGCTTCAGCGATGAACGGAACAGCAAGCTTGGATCCAAATCCAGCAAATCAAGAAGAGAATATGAAATCATTATTTGAAACAATTATCAATCATATTCCAGCACCAATCGATAATAGCGATGAGCCATTGCAATTCCAAGTAGCTCTTCTTGACTATAATGATTATGTAGGTCGTATCGGAGTTGGGCGCGTATTCCGCGGTACAATGAAGGTAGGACAGCAAGTTGCTTTAATGAAGGTTGACGGAAGTGTGAAGCAATTCCGCGTAACAAAAATCTTTGGTTACATGGGATTAAAACGTCAAGAAATTGAAGAAGCAAAAGCTGGCGATTTAGTAGCTGTTTCTGGTATGGAAGACATTAACGTTGGGGAAACAGTATGTCCGATTGAACATCAAGAAGCTCTACCTTTATTACGTATTGATGAGCCGACATTACAAATGACGTTCCTTGTAAATAACAGCCCATTTGCAGGTCGTGAAGGGAAATATATTACATCTCGTAAAATCGAAGAGCGTCTTCGCTCGCAATTAGAAACAGATGTAAGTTTACGTGTAGAGAATACAGACTCTCCTGATGCATGGATTGTATCTGGCCGTGGGGAATTACATTTGTCAATCTTAATTGAAAATATGCGTCGTGAAGGCTATGAATTACAAGTATCAAAACCAGAAGTAATTATTAAAGACGTCGATGGTGTGAGATGTGAGCCTGTAGAGCGCGTGCAAATCGATGTACCAGAAGAATACACTGGTTCCATCATGGAATCTATGGGAGCTCGTAAAGGTGAAATGTTAGATATGGTGAATAACGGAAATGGTCAAGTTCGTCTAACATTTATGGTACCAGCACGTGGATTAATTGGTTATACAACAGAATTCTTAACGTTAACACGTGGTTATGGTATTTTGAACCACACATTTGACAGCTATCAACCAGTACATGCTGGACAAGTTGGTGGACGTCGTCAAGGTGTTCTCGTTTCACTTGAAACAGGGAAAGCATCACAATACGGTATTATGCAAGTTGAAGATCGCGGTGTCATCTTCGTTGAACCTGGTACAGAAGTATATACAGGTATGATTGTTGGAGAGCATACACGTGAAAATGATTTAACGGTTAACATTGTAAAAATGAAACAACAAACTAACGTTCGTTCTGCAACAAAAGATCAAACTTCAACAATGAAAAAACCACGCATTATGACATTAGAAGAATCATTAGAGTATTTAAATGATGATGAGTATTGTGAAGTAACGCCAGAATCTATTCGTCTGCGCAAAAAAATTCTAGATAAAAATGAACGTGAAAAAGCTGCGAAGAGAAAGAAATCTGTAGAAGCGTAAGAGAAGGAGCTGTCTTTTCAAAAGACGGCTCTTTTTTTAAGGGCTATTTTTTGAAAATTTACTCTTTTTTGTGGACAGTATTTTTGTTGCAAGGTACTCTTATAGTAGGTAGTGGAAAATATAATAAAAACGAGAAGAACGCGATTTTTGTTGTTAGTAGGGGGAGAAAAGAGGATGCTTGAGAAAATGTCTTTTTTTGCAAAGCTATATCAAGTAGATGTAAATCCTAAAATGGGAATGTGGATGCTTTACGGCACTATTATCGTTTTAAGTGCCATTGTTTATCATTTAGGGTTTGCGAGGAAGTTATCGGTATTAAAAAATGTTGTTATTTATGCTTTGTTAGCGATTGGATGCACCGTTCTTACATTTTTTGCTGTTTTTTTACCAGTTGGGGAAGGACTTGTTGTAGCGATAATTGTATTAGGAATTTATAAACTGCGCCTGCGACAAGCAAAACAACAAAAAGTAAGTTAAGAGGAGGGAACCTCATGCATTCCGTACAAGATGCATTATACAACTGGTTAACAATCAAAATAATTGTTGAAGCACGACCAGATGATATAGCTGCGCAAGAAACCTATGAGCTATTTCACAACATATTATATGAAGATCATCAATTAAAGAATGTGAAAGTAGAAAAAAGAGAAGAGATGTATATAGTTACGTATGAAAAAGAGAAAGAAATGGGTTATGCGAGGTTTCCGTTAGAATTAATCGATTGTTTTATAGACTAGATAAAGTGAAACTTTAATCAGTGTGGTTCTCTTCATCCCCCACTGATTATGAGGCTTCACCAATCAGGAACCAGAGAAATATAAATAAGCCCTTATCTGAATGATTAAGGACTCATTTATGTTACCACTCATCTTCTACTGTTTTATCTTGGTATAAATGAAACTTTCCGGTTGCGTGGCGTTTCATTGTACGTTCTGCAATACGTTCTGTACATTCTGGGCACAGATATGTATGAATTGGGCGGTTACGAAGCTTTTTAGCCAAAGGATTTTCATCATCTAGCTTATCTTTTTTATCGCAAATCATGCATTTGACTCTCATTTCGTCACCTCAATACAAATTCTATCGATATAAGTATATCATGTAAGTTCAATGTTTTTGAGATATAGAGGAAAAAAATAATATTTTCGCAATTCTAAAAATAAGTTATCATAAAGATAGGAAACATTTGGAGGTGGAAATATGGCGAATATAGTGGAGCTTAAATTATCGGAATCTTTCATACAAATTTTACGTAGAGAGAATATTGTTACAGTTGCTACAGTTGATTTTGAAAAAAAGATTCCCAATGTAAGTGCTATTTCATGGATATATGCAATGAGTGAAGAAAGTATTCGTTTTGCTGTTGATCAGCGCTCGCGTATTGTAGAAAATTTGCGTCACAATACAGGAATTGTATTCACAATCATGGCGAATGAATCCGTATTTTCCATAAGCGGCGAGGCAAAATTTATAACTGAAAAGATGGAAGGAATTCCTTTGAAATTAACAGTGATAGAGGTAGCGATAAAAGAGGTTCGTGATGTGATGTTTTATGGGGCAAGGCTTGCTACTGAACCAACTTTTGAGAAGACATATGATTTACGAGCGGCTAAACAATTAGATCATCAAGTGCTGACGGGTATGAAAGAATTATAAAGGCGATTATGTGTACCTTCTTCTTTTCAGCGAGTGAATAGATAACTTTTGTCTTCTTATAGGTTATAAATTTTGATTTGTTTTCTAAATTGAAGAGGAAGAAAAAATTAAATTTATATGAATTTCGATTCTACCTCGTTTGTACGGTACATATAATTATAACAATGGTTCGTCCATATTATTATGGATGAAACCCTTGTTCTACAAACTTAAAAGTGGAGTCAGGGGGTAACAGGTTGGATAAAATCTACGTGTTAGATACGAATGTACTTTTACAGGATCCGTTATCTATTTTTTCTTTTGAAACAAATGAAGTAGTGATTCCAGCAGTTGTATTAGAAGAGGTTGATTCGAAAAAACGCTATATGGATGAAGTTGGACGAAATGCTCGCTATGTATCTAAGTTAATCGATAAATTTCGTGAACTTGGAAAGTTATATGACAGTATTCCTCTTGAAAATGGAGGGACATTTCGGATTGAGTTAAATCATCGTTCATTTGTTCAACTGCAAGACATTTTTGTAGAAAAAACAAATGATAATCGCATTTTAGCAGTGGCAAAAAATTTATCATTAGAAGAGCAAGAAAAAGAGGATGGAAAGCCAGTTATTTTAGTCAGTAAGGATGTCCTCGTCAGAGTGAAGGCGGACGCCTTAGGACTGCAAGCTGAAGATTATTTAAGCGATCGAGTTATTGAAGTGGAGAATATATATTCGGGTTTTTTAGAAGGTTACATATCAAAAGTACAATTGGATTATTTTTATGAAAAAGGAGAACTTCCTTTATCGGAAATTGCGAATCATCCGTTTTATCCCAATCAGTTTATTGTGATGAAAGATGCGCTTGGTGGATCAAGCTCTGCACTTGGAATTGTAGATCGTTCAGGGAAAAAAGTGAAAAAGTTAGTGTTTCATAATGAACAAGTTTGGGGAATACGTCCGCGCAATGTACAGCAAATTATGGGATTAGAATTGTTGTTGCGAGAAGATATTCCGTTAGTTACTTTAACAGGAAAGGCGGGGACAGGGAAAACGTTGCTCGCTTTAGCTGCTGGGCTTATGCAAACAGAAGATTTAGGATTGTATAAAAAGCTCCTTGTAGCGAGGCCTATTGTTCCTGTTGGGAAAGATATCGGTTATTTACCAGGTGAAAAAGAGGAAAAGTTGAGACCGTGGATGCAACCGATTTTTGATAATCTTGAATATTTATTCAATACGAAAAAACCAGGGGAATTAGATGCTATATTAGCTGGTATGGGCTCAATTGAAGTAGAGGCACTGACGTATATAAGAGGAAGAAGTATTCCAGATCAATTTATTATTATCGATGAAGCGCAAAACTTAACAAAACATGAAGTGAAGACGATTTTAACAAGGGTAGGGGAAAAGAGTAAGATCGTATTAATGGGAGACCCGCAGCAAATTGATCATCCTTATTTAGATGAATATAATAATGGTTTAACATATGTGGTCGAGAAACTGAAGGAACAAAAAATTAGCGGTCATGTGAAGTTCGTGAAAGGTGAACGATCTAATTTAGCTCAATTAGCAGCGGATTTATTGTAAAAAGGAGTAGGGATCATCCCTACTCCTTTTTGTCAAAACAGAAAAGAATCACTCGTGATTGAATACAGAATATCACTCATATAATTATGAATTTCCGGATATTTCGAATCGGATTATTTTGATTCGAACCATCTCCAAAATAAAGATGAACAGGCCCGTCTTCTCTCAGTGGTTGCCCATCTTTTGAAAAACCAAGAATGGCATCTTGTACTTGTTTTAGCGGCAATGTAATTTCATCATGAAGTGTTTCGATTTTTATCTCAGTCACACCGTCCATCACTTCCGCGTTTTTAAGAAAAGGTTGAAATGGCATTCCGAAAGTCCCTGTAATCAGTTTTTCCTTTTTAAATTGTTTGACGCTTTTTTGAATTGGTGGGAAAGCTGCTCCATCACGAATCTCTCGATCCCAATGCTCAGAAGTATGCTTTAAATATGTTTCTAATTCAGATGTTTCTTGTTGTGGTTCATGAAAGTAAGTTGTTAAGTCTACTTTTCGATCATCAAAGATCCAAACGCTTGGATCAATCGTAAGTGGAAAACGAACTTTTCCACTAATAAACAAAATTTCGCTCATTGTTGTTCCCCCATTTGTATTATACTCCCACTTTTCAGTATAATAGGATTAGACAAGGATGTCACAAAAAATGTTTCTATTGCAATTTGTCAAAACTATCGCTAATATTAATAGATAGGATAGGAGAGTAGGACGGAAACGGAGGGAATCAATTTGGCGTCTGAGACAGTAGCAAATCATCAGGAAAAGGCACTTGCCCTTCTACAAGCGGATGCGGAGAAGATTTTAAGACTTATTAAGGTACAAATGGACCACCTTACGATGCCGCAGTGTCCATTATATGAAGAAGTGCTAGATACACAAATGTTTGGTTTATCCCGTGAGGTTGACTTTGCGGTTCGTCTTGATCTTATTTCTGAAGAACAAGGAAAAGAGATGTTAGGAGAGCTTGAACGGGAATTATCAGCACTTCATGAAGCATTTACAAATAAAAAATGATGACGGGTTCAAATAAAGGGGCTCAAACTGAATCAGTTTGAGCTTTTTATTTGTATATAAAGCAGGAAGACAATATATACATATGGAATACAACAATAATTAAAATGAAAATAGAAAGAGGAAATGAAATGAAAAAAATGTGGAAAAGAATGGACTATTCATTATTACTTCCTCTTATTATTTTATGTGTGTTGGGAGTTATAATGGTATACAGTGCTAGCTCCATCGTTGCGATTATGAAGAATAAACCAGCGAACTTCTTTTTTAATAAACAATTATTCATTTTAGCTATTGGAGGAATCATATTCGTTCTTATTTCGATTATTCCGTATAGACTTTGGAGAAAAAGAATTATTGTAGTATTAATGAGTTTGGGAAGTATAGGATTATTAGCAGCGGCTTATTTGTTTGGTAAAGAGGTAAACGGTGCAAAAGGCTGGATATTAGGAATACAGCCGGCAGAATTCGTGAAAATAGTCGTTATTATTTTATTAGCTCGTTTTTTTGCAAGGAAACAAGAGACGGATACGCCAGTTTTTCAAGGTTCCGCACTTACACTGTTTGTTGTTGGTTTGATCATGTTTATTATTTTAAAGCAAAATGATTTAGGAACGGACATATTAATTGGGGGCATGGTAGGAATTATGTTCCTTTGCTCAGGCGTTCGTATTAATATATGGATAAAACGATTTGCATTAACCTCTATCGCTTGGATTCCTGTTCTGTATTTTATAGGGAATCACATGCTTAGCGAATATCAAAAAGCTCGTTTTGCTGTGTTTCTCGATCCATTTGCAGATCCACAAGGGAATGGATTTCAACTCATAAATTCGTATGTTGCTATTGCTTCAGGAGGTCTACATGGTAAGGGGCTAAGTAATAGTATACAAAAATATGGATATTTACCAGAACCGCAAACCGATTTTATTATGGCAATTATATCTGAAGAGCTTGGTTTTATCGGGGTAGCGATTGTTTTAATTAGTTTGTTACTGATTATTATTCGCGCATTTCGAATTGCACAAAAATGTAAAGATCCTTTTGGCAGTTTAATTGCAATTGGACTTGCCAGTTTAATTGGTGTTCAAACGTTTGTTAATGTTGGTGGTATGTCTGGCGTAATCCCACTTACTGGTGTACCTTTACCATTTGTCAGTTACGGTGGTAGTTCTTTAACGGCAAACTTAATTGCGATGGGCATATTATTTAATATAAGTAGTCATGTGAAACAGCAAGAGAAACAACGAAGAGAAGTGGAACCGGAAAGAGAGAAAAAGGAACCGCATCTTGTTGTGGTGAAATAAAGTGAAAGAATGATGAGTATTACAACATTATAATTTCCAGAAAAGAGGTTGTCCGAAAAGTTATATTTTAGGGCAACCTCTTTTCTTATAAGTTAAAGTGTTATACTTTTTGTTTGTTTGCAATAAAAGTATGTCATTTTTATTCAAATATGTTATACAAAAAGGGTGTTAGAATGTGGAGAGGTATGCTATACTATTTTTATGAAACAAATTGATTAGAAAACTTATCATTTGTTGAAAAATAAGGTATGATGTATAAAAATAAAGTGAAACTTTCTAGGTATAGGTTGAAAAAGAAAGTGAAGAACTTCACGCTCTTTAGGGTGTGTATCTATGTCTATGTAATCTCTAGAGTGGTAGGAAAGTAGAGGGGGAAAATTATGACAAAGCTGCAACGCATTAAAAAAGTATTGGTAGCTAATCGTGGAGAAATTGCAATTCGTGTATTTAGAGCTTGTGCAGAGCTTGGTTTAAGTACAGTTGCAATTTATTCAAAAGAAGATAGCCGTTCTTATCATCGATATAAAGCGGATGAATCTTATTTAGTAGGGGAAGGCAAGAAGCCGATTGATGCTTACTTGGATATTGAAGGGATTATTGAAATTGCTAAAAATAACAATGTAGATGCTATTCATCCTGGTTATGGCTTCTTATCAGAAAATATTCAATTTGCAAAACGCTGTGAAGAAGAGGGAATCATTTTTATTGGACCGAAAAGTAAACATCTAGATATGTTTGGAGATAAAGTAAAAGCAAGAACACAGGCGCAATTAGCAAATATTCCAGTCATTCCTGGTAGCGATGGACCTGTGGATTCATTAGAAGATGTTGAAGAATTTGCGACAAAATATGGATACCCAATTATTATTAAAGCTTCCCTTGGTGGTGGCGGTAGAGGTATGCGTATTGTTCGCAATCATAATGAGCTGGAAGAATCATATAATCGAGCAAAATCAGAAGCGAAAGCAGCTTTTGGTAACGATGAAGTATATGTTGAAAAATTTGTTGAAAAACCTAAGCATATAGAAGTGCAAATATTAGCAGATGAAGAAGGGAATGTCGTTCATTTATATGAACGAGATTGCTCTGTACAACGTCGTCATCAAAAAGTGGTTGAAATTGCACCAAGTGTATCACTTTCGGATGACCTGCGCCATCGTATTTGTCAGGCGGCAGTGAAGTTGACGAAAAATGTGAATTATTTAAATGCTGGTACAGTGGAATTTCTTGTGAAAGGTGATGATTTTTATTTCATCGAAGTAAATCCACGTGTACAAGTAGAACATACGATTACAGAGATGATTACAGGGATTGATATCGTACAATCACAAATCTTAATCGCAGATGGCCACACTTTACATAGCGAGATTGTGAGCATACCAAAACAAGAAGATATCATCATTCATGGTTATGCCATCCAATCACGTGTAACAACAGAAGATCCGCTCAATAACTTTATGCCTGATACAGGAAAAATTATGGCATACCGTTCGGGTGGAGGATTCGGTGTTCGTCTTGACACAGGTAATAGCTTTCAAGGGGCAGTTATTACGCCGTACTATGATTCTTTACTTGTAAAAGTGACAACTTGGGCACTTACATTTGAACAAGCTGCCGCAAAAATGGAGCGTAACTTAAAAGAATTCCGTATTCGTGGTATTAAAACAAATATTCCATTCTTAGAGAATGTAGTGAAGCATAAAAATTTCTTATCAGGAGAATATGACACATCATTTATAGATGCATCACCTGAATTATTTGTATTCCCGAAACGAAAAGACCGTGGTACAAAGATGTTAAGTTATATCGGGACAGTAACGGTAAATGGTTTCCCAGGAGTAGGGAAAAAAGAAAAGCCGATTTTCCCAGATGCACGTATACCAAATGTAAAACATTATGAACCAATCCAAATAGGCACAAAACAAATTTTAGATAAGCATGGTGCAGATGGCCTTGTAAAATGGGTACAAGATCAAAAACGTGTACTGTTAACGGATACAACATTCCGTGATGCCCACCAATCTCTATTAGCAACGCGTGTGCGTACAAAAGATTTAATACAAATTGCTGAGCCGACGGCGAGAATGTTACCAAATTTATTCTCTACAGAGATGTGGGGAGGAGCTACATTTGATGTGGCATACCGTTTCTTGAAAGAAGACCCATGGGAACGATTACTGCAACTTCGTGAAAGTATGCCGAATGTATTATTCCAAATGTTACTTCGTTCAGCAAATGCAGTGGGCTACAAAAACTATCCAGATAATCTCATTCAAAAGTTTGTAGAATGTTCTGCGCAAGCTGGCATTGATGTTTTCCGCATATTTGATAGTTTAAACTGGGTTGAAGGCATGAGAGTTGCTATTCATGCTGTACGAGATAGCGGTAAGATTGCGGAAGCAACAATGTGTTATACAGGGGATATTCATGACCCAATGCGCAGTAAATACGACTTGCAATACTATAAAAACTTAGCAAAAGAACTAGAAGCATCTGGTGCCCATATTTTAGGTATTAAAGATATGGCTGGATTATTAAAACCAAATGCGGCTTATGATCTCATTTCAGCCTTAAAAGATACGGTATCAATTCCAATTCACCTTCATACGCATGATACGAGTGGAAATGGTATCTTAACGTATACGAAGGCAATTGAAGCTGGCGTTGATATTGTCGATGTAGCAGTAAGCTCTATGGCAGGCTTAACGTCACAACCAAGTGCAAATACGTTATATTACGCATTAGGGGGGAATGAAAGACAGCCAGATGTCAATATTCAATCGTTAGAAAAACTTTCTCATTACTGGGAAGATATACGAAAATATTATGCGCCGTTTGAAAGTGGTATGAATGCTCCACATACTGAAATATATATGCATGAAATGCCAGGCGGTCAGTATAGTAACTTGCAACAACAAGCGAAAGCAGTTGGATTAGGAGATCGTTTCGATGAAGTAAAAGCGATGTATCGCCGTGTGAATGATATGTTCGGGGATATTGTAAAAGTAACACCATCATCAAAAGTTGTTGGGGATATGGCATTGTTTATGGTACAAAACCATTTGACCGAACAAGACATTTTTGAACGTGGCCATGCTTTAGATTTCCCAAGCTCAGTTGTTGAGATGTTCTCTGGTGATCTTGGACAGCCATATGGTGGTTTTCCAAAAGAATTACAAAAAATTATCTTAAAAGGAAAAGAGCCATTAACTGTAAGACCAGGTGAATTATTAGAACCAGTGGACTTTGATGCTTTAAAAGAAGAATTATTCCATAAGCTAGGACGCGAAGTAACAATTTTTGATGTTGTTGCATATGCGTTATATCCAAAAGTATTTATGGATTATGAGAAGGTTGCAGGACTTTATGGAGATGTATCTGTGCTTGATACTCCAACATTCTTCCATGGTATGAGACTTGGGGAAGAAATCGGTGTTGAAATTGAACGTGGTAAAACATTGATGGTGAAATTAGTTTCAATTGGAGAACCACAACCAGATGGAACGCGTGTACTTTACTTTGAATTTAATGGGCAACCTCGTGAAATTGTTGTGAAGGATGAAAGTATTAAGGCGACAGTTGCACAACGCGTGAAAGGAAATCGTGAGAACCCAAATCACATTAGCGCAACAATGCCAGGGACAGTTATTAAAGTTGTTGTGAATGAAGGCGATGAAGTGAAAAAAGGTGATTCTATGGCAATTACAGAAGCAATGAAAATGGAAACAACTGTTCAAGCGCCGTTCAATGGAAAAGTGAAGAAAGTGTACGTGAAAGATGGAGATGCAATTCAAACAGGAGATTTATTAATTGAATTGGAACAATAATGAAAAAAGCAACTATAAGTCAGTTGATTTTTTCTAACATGGATTCGTCGTTGTAAATAATAAACATAAAGAAAACGAGCTGCTTGATCGCAGCTCGTTTTCTTTATGAAAAGAATCGTTTGTTTTCTGTTGAGGACGGTTGGTTTGCATTTACCTTACTTCGAGTTCCTAACATGACTAAATAACATAATACAGCAAAGAGACATGAAATAAAGAGAGAGTGCAGTAATGCCATTGTGAGACTAGCGTTTGTATATACGACTAAAATTCCTACGATTGCTTGAAGTGTAACAAGGATGAATGAAGTAATCCATCCAAGGTATACGACTCGTTCCTGTTTATAATGACGAATAGCGAGAATCATTGCGTATACGATCCAAGCAAATAGTAAGATTGCAGCAATACGATGTCCCATTTGCACCCATTCATGTAATTGAGTAGGCCATGGTCGATTTTTACTACAAAGCGGAAATTCTGGACATGCTAAGCTTGCACGCTCATGACGTACAAGAGCCCCTGTATAGACAACAATATAGCTGTAAATTGTTACACCATAAATATGGAATTTCATCTTTTTATCCATAATAAGAGAACGTGCATCAAATTTTTTATCGATTTCAAAAATGAGACACGCTAATAAAATAACAGAAGCAAACGAAATTAAGGAAATACCAAAATGAATAGCGAGTACAGCAGGGACTTGTCCCCAAACAACAGCTGCTGCGCCCATTAATGCTTGTGCAACTAAAAACACAAAAGATAAAATAGCAAGCGGTTTTGTTTCGCGCACATGTTTATAATATTTCCAAGATAAAATACAAAGGAGTGTAACAAGAATTCCTGCCGATCCAGATGTTAAACGGTGGCTTAGCTCAATAATTGTTTCCATTGATAGATTAGATGGAACAAGTTCACCGTTACAAAGTGGCCATGACTTACCGCATCCTTGACCAGAATCAGTTTTTGTAACTAATGCTCCCCCTAGTAGAACACCTAATAGGTCTAGGCTTGTAATGACTGCTAACCATTTAATAAAGCGTTGCAATCTTTTTCACCATCTTTCTGTTATGAAGTTATTGTGAAATATTTTCATTCCGATTGCGTTTGGAGAGTCAAACGCATTACAGTCCTAATAATATATAAAAACTAATAAAATAGCAAAGAAATGAAGAGATAGAATAAAACGCGTTCAAAAAGAAAAAACGGATTAAAAAATACATATTTTAGTGAAAAATACTTTTATTATGAAAAGAAATGGGGAGAATGCATGCTAAATATGACAAAATAGTTTATTATAGAGGATAATATCATGTTATGATAGGGATGAACCGGAAAAAGTTTTTAAATATTCGACACAAAAAGTTCATGTTTTCTTCACAAAATGTTTGGGAAATATGATTTAATATATGGGAGTATGAGCGTAGAGTAGCAGTGGAATGAGTTAACAATATTTCTATTGTAATAATATAGCTATATAGAAGCGTACTGCTTTAGAGAGTCTAAGCACAGAAGAAGGACGAATGTTTTAAGAGGGGGTTGAAATGATGAACCATGCAACAAGTGAGCTGCATGATGAGTCAGCTGTAACAGATGTACCGGAGACAACGCGTGTCCAAGATTTATTAGCGCTCGTTAAAATGGGGATTGTCAATTCAAATACATTAACTGTATTTACTGGATTTTGGTTAGCGCTACATTTTAATGGGTTGAATGCTTTAGAGCATTTAGATAAAATGTTCTTTACAATCGTAGGTTCCGCACTCATTATGGCAGGGGCATGTAGCTTAAATAACTATATTGATCGCGATATTGATCACTTAATGGAGCGGACAAAAAATCGTCCGACGGTGACAGGAAAATATAAACCTGGATTTGTATTAACGTTAGGTGTTACTTTATTACTTCTTGGATTTGTATTTTTGTTATTGACAACAGCGATGGCAGCATTTATAGGTTTTATTGGTGCTTTCACATATGTCGTTTTATATTCTTTATGGACAAAAAGAGCATATACGCTAAATACAGTGGTAGGTAGCGTATCTGGAGCGGTTCCGCCTTTAATTGGTTGGGCGGCAATTCATCCTAGCTTAGATTATCCAATCGCTTGGATGTTATTCTTAATTATGTTTATTTGGCAAATCCCACATTTCCTCGCTTTAGCGATGAAGCGTGTTGATGAATATCGAAATGCAGGAATTCCAATGCTTCCGGTTGTTCATGGATTTGATATTACAAAACGCCAAATTATGATTTGGACAGTATGTTTATTACCATTACCATTTTATATGAGTGGGCTTGGCATAACATTTATGGTAATTGCAACATTGCTTAACATCGGATGGATTGTTTTGGGATTCTATGGATTCCGTAAGAAAGATGACATCAAATGGTCCGTTCAAATGTTTGTCTACTCCTTGAATTATTTAACAATCTTATTTGTGTCAATGATTGTAGTTACATTCTTCTAAGACAACGACACGAGTGGATTTCTTTACGTTGAGATTTACTTTACTTATTATAAAGTATAATCTAATTCACAAAGAAAGTGGGGGTTGTTTGTATGAAGAAACAGTGGCGACTGTTTTCGTTCGTTTCACTGATGGCTTTACTGTTAGGGGGATGCGGTAAAGCCTTTCAATCTACTTTAATTCCACAAGGTGAAGTAGCGAAAATGCAATATGATTTACTGTTGTTAGCAAGTGCAATTATGGTAGGTGTAGTATTGGTAGTTACTATTATTTTCTTGTATGTAATTGTGCGTTTCCGACAAAGGAAAGGGCAGGAGGATTACATTCCACAGCAAGTTGAAGGAAATCACAAACTAGAGATTATATGGACAGTTATTCCAATTATACTTTTATTGATATTAGCTGTTCCAACGGTTACATATACATTCAAACTTGCTGATGTAAGTGCAATGGAGAAAAAGAATATCGATAAAGACACAATCGTTGTTGATGTAACAGCGAATCTTTATTGGTGGGAATTTTCTTATAAATCAGAAAAGATAGTGACTTCTCAAGATTTAGTTATCCCCACAGGTAAGAAGGTTTATTTAAATTTGAAAGGTGCCGACATTAAGCATTCGTTCTGGGTTCCATCATTAGCTGGAAAAATGGATACGAATACAGATAATGTAAATAAAATGTGGTTAAAAGCAGATAAAGCGGGCACTTATAATGGATTTTGTACAGAATTTTGTGGTCCATCACATTCATTAATGCAATTTAAAGTAAAAGCTGTTAATGAAAGCGAGTACAAAAATTGGATTGCTGATATGAAGAAAATTGATGGCAAAAAAGAAGTAGCTTCTACAAAAGAGCAAGAAGGGAAAGAAATATTTGATAAAAGCTGTATTGGTTGCCATGCAGTTGGATCAAATGATAGTAGACCACCTTCTGCACGTATCGCACCAAACCTAGCAAACTTCGCTGATCGCGATATGGTTGCCGGCATTGCCGAAAACAATGATGAAAATGTGAAGAAATGGCTGAAAGATCCTGAAAATATGAAGCCAGGAAATAAAATGACTGGCAAATATGGAAATTTAACGGATGCCCAAGTTGATGCATTAAATGCATATTTGAAGACGTTAAAAGTTGAGAAATAATAGGGATTATGATTTGCGAAGGGGAGGTTGAAGACGTGAGTTCTGTAGCAAAAAAACAGGGGATGGGTGCTGTTATATGGGATTATTTAACGACAGTAGACCATAAAAAAATTGCCATTCTCTATTTAATTGCAGGTGGATTATTTTTTATCATCGGCGGAATAGAAGCACTATTTATCCGTCTACAATTAGCAATTCCAAACAATGATTTTCTTGTTGGAGATGCTTACAATCAAGTATTAACGATGCACGGTACAACAATGATTTTCCTCGCAGCTATGCCGCTTGTGTTTGCATTTATGAATGCTGCTGTGCCACTTCAAATTGGGGCGCGTGATGTAGCATTTCCATTTTTAAACTCACTTGGATTTTGGTTATTTTTCTTTGGAGGCGTATTTTTAAACTTAAGTTGGTTTTTAGGAGGAGCTCCTGATGCAGGGTGGACATCGTATGCATCGTTATCTTTAGCTTCTGAAGGACATGGTATTGATTTTTATGTATTGGGATTGCAAATATCAGGTCTCGGTACGCTAATTGGTGGTATTAATTTTCTTGTTACGATCATTAATATGCGTGCACCAGGAATGACATATATGCGAATGCCGATGTTTACATGGACAACATTTGTCACATCTTCACTTATTTTATTCGCTTTTCCACCATTAACAGTTGGATTAGGGTTACTTATGTTAGATCGTTTATTTGGTACAAGTTTTTTCAACCCAGCTTTGGGAGGGAATACGATTATATGGGAGCATTTATTCTGGATCTTTGGGCATCCAGAAGTGTACATTCTTATACTTCCAGCTTTCGGAATATTCTCAGAAATCTTTGCGACATTTGCCAAAAAACGATTATTCGGCTATTCATCGATGGTATTTGCAACAGTATTAATTGGATTTTTAGGATTTATGGTATGGGCACACCATATGTTTACAGTTGGTCTCGGTCCTGTTGCGAATGCGATCTTTTCTGTTGCAACGATGGCAATTGCAGTACCGACGGGAATTAAAATCTTTAACTGGCTCTTTACAATGTGGGGAGGAAGTATTCGTTTTACAACACCGATGATGTGGGCTGTTGGTTTTATTCCATCATTTGTAATGGGCGGTGTAACAGGGGTTATGCTTGCTTCTGCACCAGCTGATTATCAGTTCCATGATAACTATTTCGTTGTAGCGCATTTTCACTACGTAATCGTTGGAGGCGTTGTGTTTGGTTTATTGGCAGGAGCGCATTATTATTGGCCTCTTATGTTTAACAAAGTATTGAATGAAACATTGGGGAAAATTACATTTTGGTTATTCTTTATCGGTTTCCATTTAACGTTCTTTATTCAACACTTCCTTGGATTAATTGGGATGCCGCGCCGCTATTACACGTATTTACCAGGTCAAGGATTAGAAATGGGGAACTTAATTAGTTCGGTTGGTTCTGCGTTTATGGGACTTGGAACAATCGTTCTTTTATATAACATCGTGAAAACGACAGTGTCCAAAGAACAAGCAGGGCGTGATCCATGGGATGGTCGCACGCTGGAATGGACGATGCCTGCTCCTACGCCAGAATATAACTTTAAGCAATTACCGTTCGTCCGCGGATTAGATCCTTTTTGGATTGAGAAACGTGATGGGAATAAAGAGATGACACCAGCAGAGCCTATCGGTGACATCCATATGCCAAACGCTTCATTTTCACCATTTGTCATATCGCTTGGCTTATTTATAGCAGCATTTGGCGCGATGTATATGCAAGGTGGAAAAGATAAGTTTTGGCTCTTCGTAGCCATTATTGGGCTTATCATTACATTCGGTACAATGTTCTTCCGATCTATAATTGATGATCACGGTTATCATATTCATAAAGAAGACTTGGATGATAAGGGGGGCACGGCATAATGCATGTAGAGGAAAAATTAACGAATGAAACATTTCCAGCAGAGCCTGAAAAAGCAACCCTCGAAGGAAAAAATAAGTTTGTCGGATTTTGGCTGTTCCTTGGAGGCGAAACAGTATTGTTCGCTTCCTTGTTTGGAACATATTTAGCATTAAAAAATTCAACAAACGGTGGTCCTTCTTCGCAAGAAATGTTTCAAATGCCACTTGTGTTTATTATGACAATGCTTCTATTAACAAGTAGTTTAACGAGTGTATATGCAATGTATCATATGAAGAACTTTCATTTTAAACAAATGCAGCTTTGGTTACTTGTTACGGTGCTGTTAGGTTTAGGGTTTCTAGGGTTTGAAATTTATGAGTTTTATCATTATGCGCACGAATTTAAGCATACTATGAGAAGCAGTGCATTTGGTTCAGCTTTTTATGCGTTAGTTGGCACACATGGATTACACGTATTGTTTGGACTATGCTGGATTTTAACTTTGATTTTTCGCAATGCGAAACGTGGTTTGAATTTATATAATGCTCCAAAGTTTTATGTTGCATCTATTTATTGGCACTTTATTGATGTAGTTTGGGTGTTTATTTTCACTGTAGTATATTTGATGGGAATGGTGGGATAAACAATGGCGACAAAGCAAACGAATAATTCAAAGGTAGATCTCGTTTATCGTAGAAGAAAAAGTGCAGAGGAAATGAAACATCAAGTTATTACATTTGGACTAATGATTTTTTTGACAATTGTAGCATTTGTAGCAGTGGCGTATCCAAAGACATTTAGTCCCATTTTCTCTGTCCCGTTTATTTTATTATTAGCGGTCGTTCAAGTCATATTTCAATTGTATTATTTTATGCACATGAGTCATAAAGGACATGAAGCAGCTTCGTTCTTTCTATACTCTGGATTGTTAATCGGACTATTAACGGTTTTGGCCTTCATGACAATTGTGTGGATATAAGAAGACATGAGGGGAGGGCCTTTGGATTACTATGGCCCTCCTTTTTTATGAAGCGACTACATTTTTGAAAGGTGGGTGTAAATCATGAGTAACTTGTGGATATTTGGTTTTCAAGCATTATGGAGTCCGATTTTTTTCATATTTATGATTTCGATTCTCATCTGTTATTTTTTCATCATTGGACCGTATAGAACAAGATTTGAACATGCAGAAAAGGTTAGTAAAAAACAGATATTTTATTTTACGTCAGGAATCATTCTTCTATATATTGTAAAGGGAGGACCGATTGATTTAATAGGACATATTATTTTCAGTGCTCATATGCTCGAAATGGCAGTGATGTATATCGCGGTACCTCCATTATTGTTATTAGGAATACCAGTTTGGTTATATAGCTATATTACATCTTTTAGAGCGATTCAAGTTATTTTAAAGTTATTTGCGAAACCATTGATTGCTTTATTTGTATTTAATGGCTTGTTTTCTTTTTATCATTTGCCACTTGTATTTGATGCGGTAAAGCAAAGTCAAGTAGCGCACCCCATTGTTTTAGCTATATTGTTTTTTACATCGGTAATGATGTGGTGGCCGATGTTAAATCCATTGCCAGAGCAACAGTCATTAAGTGATATAAAAAAGTTAGGATATATGTTTGCTAACGGTATTTTATTAACGCCAGCTTGTGCATTAATTATTTTTGCAAGCGAGCCATTATTTGCGACCTATACAGATTCAAGCGCTTGGATGAAAGCGATGGAACTTTGTGTACCAGCAGGGACATTGACCGATTTAAATATTACAGGTCCAGAGTTTTTGCATTGGATGCCCGTTGTACAAGATCAGCAAACCGGTGGTATCATTATGAAAATTGTTCAGGAAATCGTGTATGGTACAATGATTGGATATGTATTTTTTAAATGGGCTCGTAAAGAACGGGAAAAAGATGAAGAACAATTACAAGCAGTTCCGCCATATTTGCAAACAAAATAAACAGAATAGGGAAAGTTTTCGGGAGAACAAATAAAACAGGCGCATATCTGTATCGATGCGCCTGTTTTATTTAAGTTGCCTATAAAAGTCTAATTCGTGAGGAATGAAGAATGATGAAAGTGTCACCTTATTCAATCATTTGAAATTCTTTTAGTTCTTTTTCAATATTTTGAAGAAGTTGTTCACTTTTTTGAATAACATTTGTAGGGAAAGTTTCATCTGTACCATACTCAACACCGTGTGGATAATAATGTTTTCCTAACAGTGGTGCAAGCAATTTAATCTGTGCGTATCGCCCTCCAATATCTCCTTCGACTGCGACACCTTGTACTCTTAAGTAATATACATCTTTTAATATCTCGAATTTATAATCATATGTAACCCTCTCATAATCCCATTGGCCTGCTAGCACGAAATGGTGATTTTTCATAATTTCTGTAAGAAGTGTAAAGTCAATTACTGTTCCAATGAGTTTTGAATTTGCGAATTGCATGGAATCCCTCCTTATAAAATAGTAGACGTCAATTTTATAATAGTATGAAAAATTAGAAAACGCAATTCGTATTGGGAGAAAAGAGAGAATCACAACTTTTTTCATCAAAATATGGTATAGTGAAAGAAAAGAGTACGGTACACATAAAAGGGAAAGACTAGTAAGGAATTTGTGTATATCTCAACTTTATGTTTGCCCAGGAGGTATATCGTTTGAAGAAATTATTGCGTATCGTAATGATTACGATTTTTATTTTAGCTATTGATTTGTACGGGAAATTACTCGTTTCACAATATATATTAAGCCCTTCTCATTATAAGCAAGAACAAAAACTCGTAAAGAAAAAGAAGCCGGTAACTGAGGGAGAGGCACAAACGATTGCTGACTTTTTAGGGAGAGATGCTGAAAATTTACTAGCCAAGTGGGGGGAGCCATCTCGGATTGAGCCTTCTGCATATGGATATGAATGGTGGGTATATAATCAAGATTTATCACAATATGTTCAATTTGGAATTGCTGAGCATAAAATTGTAACAGCTTATGCAGCTGGAGATCAAGTTGATGTGACACCATTTCGTATGAATGAAAAATATGAAGAAGCATATAAAAAGAAGCCATTTTCTCATGAGATTTCTTTGAAAAAGGGAAAGAATAGTTATCAATTTGAATTGTCTGATACTGAAATAATGGAACAACCACTTATTTCAATTGAAGAGGATAGTTGGGCACAGTTGTATTTTGATCACTTTACGCATGAGCTTGTTGGAATTCGTTATATGGATGATGATACATTACTACGTCAAAGACCGTATCAACTTGTATATTCCGGTGAATTAATGCCAGAACAACCGATGTCTCCAGAGAAAATGTCACAAGTAGAACATGGAAATATGCAGCAAATTTTAGATTTAACAAATATTATTCGAGAACGTCATCAGTTACCTTTATTAACATGGGATCAACAAACTGCAGATGTTGCATTTGGACATAGTAAAGATATGAAGGAAAATAATTATTTTTCACATGATTCACCGAAATATGGCACATTAGGAGATCGATTACAGCGAGGACAAGTGGCTTTCCAATTAGCTGGTGAAAATATAGCAGCTCAACATAGTGATGGGATTGCTGCACTGCAAGGCTGGTTGAATAGTGAGGGTCACCGAAAAAACTTGCTAAATGAGCAGTTTACTGGACTTGGTGTCGGTGTATATGACAAGTTTTATACGCAAAATTTTATAAGGAAATAAAAAGGTGCATGAATCGTTTAAAAATAGGCGAACCATGCGCCTTTTTTTTCTTACAATATAGTAGATATATATGAAGAGGTGAGGATTATGCCAACGACAAAAAGAGCGTTACATCCTTCTGTTCAACAATTTAAAGAGTTTGTTAATCATCATCCTAAAATGGTTCATGAAGTTCGCAGTGGCCAAAAAACATGGCAACAATTTTATGAAGAATGGTATTTACTTGGGGAAAAAGATGAAATATGGAAACAGTATCAAGCGGATGGTGAACAAGTATCTTCTCCAGCACAAGAAAGTAAAGAGGAAAGAACTTCAGATTTAATGGAGCAAATGCTTTCTTTTTTCAAAAAATTAAATGTAGAAGAGATGCAGCAACATTTAACAAATGTAACGAGTGCAATCGGAAGTGTCCAACAAGTGATTCAACAATTTAAAGAGAATCGTACACAACCAGAGCAAAGAAATTCTGAAAATAATCCGTTTTTCTTTCGAAAAGATTAGGGGGAAAAGAGGATGAGAGCGGAACTGATGGAATTTATAAAAGCGAATGAAGATTTAGAACGCTATATTCGAGAAGAGCCATATTGGTATCGTAAACTGTCGCGTAATCCAGATGAAAAGGAAGCTTTTGAACTCGCTGCTTTACAACATTTCAAAAAAACTATACCGGATAAAGTAGAAAAATTTCAAAATCAATTAGCGGTGGCGTCCATTATGATTGATATGTTTCAATACATGGCTCAGCAAAATGCAACGTAATGGGAAGGAAAAACTATGTCCGTCATGTAAAACTTTTGTTACAATAGAAACGTATTATTGAAAAAAAGGAGTTACAGCATGACGGAAATTTGTTTCGTACGACATGGACAAACTGATTGGAACTTTCAAGAGATTATTCAAGGGCGTGAAGATATTCCGCTAAATGAAGTTGGGAAAAAGCAAGCGAGTCAAAGTGCTGCTGCTTTACAATTAGAAACATGGGATGTAATTATTAGTAGTCCTTTGATTCGGGCTCAGGAAACAGCACAAGCAATTGGTGAAGTGGTAGGAATACATTCAATTATTTTGGATGAACGCTTTGTTGAACGGAATTTTGGAGAAGCTTCTGGGAAGCCAGTTGCGACAGTGAGAGAGCAGATTGCAATCGGAAACGTAGAAGGTATGGAATCGGATGAAGAGATTGTAAATCGCTGTTTTACAGCGCTACAAGATGTTGCAAAAAAGCATGCAGGAAAGCGCATCATCATTGTGGCACATTCACATGCAATTAAAGCAATTTTGCACGCGATTTTGCCAGAAGAAATTACATTTAAAACACCTTTGAAAAACGCTTGTATGAATTATGTAAAAGAAGATCAAGGAAAATGGGAAGTTTTAAAATATAACATTGCAGAGCACATTTGCGTATAAGGATGAGAATGGGTAGTTCTATTGCTACTATGTTATCCCGCATTAACGGGCAGTAAGACTCCCTCCTCAAGATTCAGAAAGAAGCAAGGAAGATAGGTGGGAGTAGGGCTGCCCGTAACAGCCCGATTGGTGAGGGTTCATAATCAGTGGGGGATGAAGAAAACCCCCACTGATTAAAGTTTCACTTTATATGTAAGTGAGACGGCCAGATTAGTAGTTCTGCTTTAAAATATGTTATGATAGATACTTGGAGGTGTCTCTCATGATTGTAGCGACGCTAGAAAGCGTATTAATTTTAGATAAGGCAGAACAACTAGCACAGGCAGTTGTTTATTCAGATATAGCAGAGAACTATCGCAAATGTTTCAAGGACTTACAGGAAGATTCGGAAGCGCAGGAGCTCATTCGTCAGTTCGCGGCGATGAAAGAGCGCTATGAGGAAGTTAGAAGATTTGGTAAGTATCATCCGGATTATGCTTTTGTTTCGACAAAGATGCGAGAATTAAAGCGATCTGTAGATTTGCATGATAAGATTGCTGCTTTTAAAAAAGCGGAAAGTAATTTACAAAAATTATTAGATGAAGTGAGCGTGGCAATTGGCTCGGAAGTTTCATCTGCGATTAAAGTTCCTACCGGGAATCCGTTTTTTGATGCAGGTGGTTGTGGAGGCGGTTGTGGCTCCGGAGGTAGTTGTGGCTGTAAAAAAACGGGGTAATATACCCCGTTTTTGAAATGTGGAAGAAGAATAGGACCGAAGCTATGGCGTGCTATAATGTCGAAAATTTCTGATTTATGTTAGTAGAATATATGAAGAGTATGATGAAGGAGAAGATTATGTTTGGACAACGACAGAGTTTGATTGTTTATTTACATTCATTAAAACATGCCAAAATTTTACGTAAATATGGTAATATTCATTACATATCAAAACGATTAAAATATGCAGTTGTATATTGTGATATGGATCAATTAGAACATATGATGCATAAGTTAAATAAACTTCCGTTTGTTAAGAGGATTGAACAATCGTATCGTCCGTTTCTAAAAACGGAATTTGAAAATTCACGTCCAGATCGTGCGAAAGAATATGATTATAGTTAAGTAAAATCCCCCCTAGCCGATTTGGGTAGGGGGGTTTTTCGCGTGGAGGAAGGCCCCCTACTGATGAAAGTTTTACTTTATTTCATTGGGGGAATAAAGTGATTCATTCGCAAAATGCCAATTAGATGATTAAAGTACAACTCTTTTTCTGGGAAAGTTGTAGATGGTTTCACAGTAAAGGGAATTACTTTTTTGCCGATTTGTTCAGCAGTTTCTTCAAATAAAATCATTCGCTTACTTTTTTTATGATCAAGTATAGGGATGCCTTCACGACATATGTATAGTGGCTGGAAATCGCCTACAGTTGTTGGTTTTAGGATGACAACAAGTGAACATACTTTTTTATGATTTTTAACGGTTTCGAATTGTAACATATGCGTTACACGTTCTTTGTTTGCTTTGGCAATTTCAAGTAATTCATATAAGTCAGAGTAGCCTTCTCCTAGTTCAATAAAACGTTGAATCATATCAGTTTCCTCCTCTTTCTTTTACTGTATCATTTCATTTTTTAAATGAAAAGAAGGCAAAGAAAAAAACCCTGCAAAGCAGGGCCCTTCTTATACTAGTATGTACTAGTAAGAAGGCAAAGGGAGAGGAGAAACCGGAGGAAGAACTTATGGGGAAACGTAAGTCTTCTCCGCGGTTGGCAACAACATCGAAGGTGATGTTGTTATCTTTATTTATGTCCAATCTAATTGAAGATATACATAATGAATTTAAAATTTATCGTAGGCTTTTTATTTTTCTTTTATTTTATGATAGGATAAAAAAGGTAAAGTGAACTCGCTGCGTTAATCATAAATAGATAAAGTGTACAGGTTCATTCATTTTCCATTATATTCTTGAAGTGATTGTTAGCTGAATATACACATAAAATATTGCTGAAAATAAATATTTTTCTTTTCATAAGTAACGGATTCAGTTATTCTGTAATGGTAAAATGATTAGAAAATATTGAGGTTTGATAGCGGTTACGAATAATCGCTCCATAGTTTATAGATTGAAATAAAGGTAGTGACAACAAATGAGAGTAGTTTCTGGTAAATGTAAGGGACATCCGCTTAAAGCTGTACCTGGTAGTACAACACGTCCAACAACAGATAAAGTAAAAGAATCTATCTTCAATATAATAGGTCCATACTTTGAGGGAGGGAGTGCCCTTGACTTATTTGGCGGAAGCGGAGGTCTTGGGATTGAAGCGCTTAGCCGAGGGATGGACAAAGTAATCTTTGTTGATCGAGATCATAAAGCAGTGAAGATAATTCATCAAAATTTGGAAAGTTGTAGAGTACATAATCAAGCTGAAGTATATAGAAATGATGCGGAAAGAGCTGTGAAAGCGCTAATTAAACGTGAGGTTTCATTCGATCTAATCCTATTAGATCCGCCATATAAAGATCAAAAAATAGTCTCTCTCATTAGCATTATAGATCAACATGGATTGCTGAATGAAGATGGTTTAATTATGGCAGAGCATGGGAATGAAGTGATCTTACCTGAAACAATAGGAGAGCTTGTAAAGGTAAGAGTAGAAAAGTACGGTATTACAGCCATTTCGATTTATAAGTATGAAGGTGGGGGGACCGAATGACAAGCATAGCAATTTCTTCAGGGAGTTTTGATCCAATAACTCTTGGACATTTGGACATCATTAAAAGGGGAGCAAAGGTGTTCGACGAAGTATATGTTGTCGTCTTAAATAATTCAGCAAAGAAGCCATTTTTTTCGGTGGAAGAGCGTTTAGAGTTAATCCGAGAGGCAACAAAGGAGATTCCAAATGTGAAAGTAGATTCACATAGTGGGTTGTTGGTTGAATATGCGAAAATGCGCAATGCAAATGCCATTTTGCGAGGTTTACGAGCTGTTTCTGATTTCGAGTATGAGATGCAAATTACTTCGATGAATCGAAAGTTAGATGAGAATATTGAAACGTTTTTTATTATGACAAATAATCAATATTCATTTCTAAGTTCAAGTATTGTGAAGGAGGTAGCTCGTTACGGAGGGAACGTATCAGGACTTGTTCCATCTTGTGTTGAACGTGCTTTAAAAGAAAAGTTTCAAACCCCGTTAAAATAAAACGGGGTTTTTCTTTACTGATTTTGTTATAGGGAGCAGTGAGATTTTCTCGTAACTCTGTTCGATTCGCTAACGCGTTACAGAGTTAGCGTATGGTGCGTAAGAATAATAAAATAACATATAGATACAAACAAAGTAGTGTAAAAATGGGTCCATAGTGAAGAAGTAATTCCCAAGTATTTGTAAGTGCTGAAGAATAATTGGATAAAAAGACAGGAATATCTTGTTGGTTCGGTGAAAAAGAATGTGATTTTTCATACAGTGGTCCCCAAAATATAAATGTGTAAATAGGAGCAAGAATACTTTGAATGATTCGGGCAAAAAAGTAGGGTTTAAAGCGAATATCAGTATCAGCTAGTATACTCGCTACTTGCGCTTGAATCGAAAGGCCGCTGAAGGCAAGGATAAAGCTTGTAATCATTGCTTGTTCCAAAATAGTTGTACCATTTGTTTGGCTAATCATTTTACTTCCTAGTGTCATTTCAAAAAGGCCAGATAAAATAGGAATACTAAAATGAGTGGACAATTGGAAGAAAGATAAAATATGTTGCATAATAAAACTCAGAGTTGCTGTAATTTGAAAAACGGTAATCATTTTATTGAAAACAGAGAATAAGATAATAAATCCGCCAATCATAAGTAACGTTTGAATGGAAGAAATAATGGCATCTGCTAGCAGTTTTCCAATTGGTCTTTTTTCTTGTAAACGTGTCTCATGGAGAATGGAAAAAGCATGTTGTAAGGGACGTTTTTGAACGGGTGATGCATGTTTTATGTAAGGTTTATTGTCACCATAAAAGCGCATAAGTAGTCCGACAGTAAAGTTACTTATATAATGTGCGGCGGCTAAAATGAAGCCTAATTTTGGATTATTAAAGAACCCGATAGATACAGCACCGAAAATAAATAATGGGTTGGAAGAATTTGTGAAAGAGACGAGGCGTTCTGCTTCAATTTGTGTTAGTTGGTTACTTTGACGTAATCTAGCGCTTAGTTTCGCGCCAGCAGGAAAACCAGAGGCCATTCCCATTGCCCAAACAAACCCGCCGATACCAGGGACTCGGAAGAGAGGGCGCATAAGAGGTTCTAAAAGGACACCGATAAATTTTACAACGCCTATGCTAATTAAAAGCTCGGCAACGATAAAAAAAGGTAATAATGAAGGAAAGACAACCTCCCACCACATATTTAATCCGCGAATAGAAGATTGTAATGCGGCTTGGGGATGAAGTACAAGAGAGAATGTTAGAAATAGCGTTGTGATTGTGAGAAAAGCTGTTTTCCATTTTTCATACATACTGCAAAATCCCCCTTTGTCCCAAAAAACGTTCATTTCAGTATACGTGGATACATAGTAAATTTAGACCATAAGTATGAAAAAGGGATAAAAAAAGTTTAAGGGTGATTGATATGAGAGAACCGAAAATAGGCTTGGCTCTTGGCTCTGGTGGGGCAAAAGGATTTGCTCATGTAGGGGTTATTAAGATATTACGTGAGTCTAATATTCCTATTGATATGATAGCAGGAAGTAGTATGGGGGCGCTAATTGGAACATTTTATGCTACAAGTTGTAATGTTGAAAGACTTTATCGAATGGCTTCAGTATTTAAGAGGAAATATTATTTAGATTTTACTGTTCCGAAAATGGGATTTATTTCTGGAAAACGTGTAAAAGATATGATTAAAATGTTTACATATAATAAAAAAATGGAAGAGTTAGATATCCCAACTGCAGTTGTAGCCACTGACATTTTAAAGGGGGAAAAAGTTGTATTTACAAAAGGATCTATTGCTGATGCTGTTAGGGCAAGTATTTCTGTACCAGGAGTGTTTGTTCCTGAAAAAATAGATGGGCGCTTATTAGTGGATGGAGGAGTGATTGATCGTATTCCTGTATCCGTCGTCAAAGATTTAGGGGCTGATATTGTAATTGCTGTAGATGTATCCCCTATTAAAGTAAATGGTGAAATCAATTCTATTTATGACGTAATTATGCAAAGCATTGAAATTATGCAGTATGAACTTGTTGTTAATCGACAAATTGCATCGGATTTAATGATGCGTCCAGCAGTAGAACAGTTTAGTTCTCGTGCCTTTACAAATATTGAAGAAATTATTCGAGTAGGAGAAGAAGAAGCAAAGAAACATATTCAAGATATTTACTTATTAATTGAGCAGTGGAAGGAGAAAAATAATGTTTAAGCGTTTTCGGTTTATATATGCGATTTTAATTGGAGTTATATTGGCGATGCTACTTGTATATGTTCGCCTGCCTTACTATATAACAAAACCAGGAATGGCTGCGAAGTTAACCCCTTATGTACAAGTGGAAGGCGGAAAGAAAGAATCTGGTGACTTTATGCTTGTGACAGTTTCGATGGGACCTGCTAATGTAATCAATTTGATAGCTGCACAATTTAACAAATATAACCATATTTCGAAAGCGGAGGAAATATTGCAAAAAGGTGAGAGTGATGAAGAATATCAATTTCGCCAAGATTATGCGATGAAACACTCTCAAAATGCTGCTATTTATAATGCATATAAGCGAGCGAATCGTCCCGTTTCTTTTCAAAATAAAGGAGTGTTAGTCGCTGGGGTTGCAGACAATATGCCGGCAGAAGGAAAATTAAAGCTTGGGGATGTAATTGTAGCTGTTGATGAAAAATCATTTGAAATGACAGAGCGATTTGCTGAATATATGACAAGTAAAAAAGAAGGCGATGTTGTACATATTGAATATATAAGAAATGGAAAACATTTGAAAGAACAATTGGCAGTAAAAGAAATCCCTGGCGGTAAGGGGCGTGTTGGTATTGGAGTTTCTATTGTTACAGAACGAGAATTAGTGGCAGATCCAAAAGTGAAGATTGACTCCCATGAGATCGGGGGACCATCAGCAGGCCTGATGTTTACGTTAGAGATTTATAATCAATTAATTGAAAACGATATGACAAAAGGGCATGAAATTGCTGGAACAGGTACAATTAATGAAAAAGGAGAGGTTGGTCCAATTGGCGGAATTCAACAAAAGGTGGTAGCTGCAAGCGACGCAGGAGCTGAAATCTTCTTTGCTCCAAATGAAAAAGGAGCGAAAAACTCAAATTATAAAAAGGCACTTGAAGCTGCTAAAGATATTAAAACAAAAATGAAAATTGTACCGGTGGATACATTGGATGATGCATTAGCTTATTTAGAAAAGATGCCGGAGAAAAAGTAACTTCTTTTTTTAAAGTTTTTTCATTGAACTTAAAACGGAAAGCGATATGAAAGATTCGTTCATATCGCTTTCCGTTTTTATGTTATAAGAATGTCTTGTCTATTTCATTATATCGAATTGGATGTTGTGTTATATTTTGTTGTATACATTTTGTGCGTAAAGGTTCTTGTAAAGCGGAAAGATAGACGGCATTTGCTCGTCGTTCTATGTTTAAAACAGGATGTTCAAATGTTTTTGTATGAGTCAGAAGAGGAAGACTTATTTGTTTTTTATTTTTAGAAAGGTAAGATTGCCCTTTTTGGGACATGCCAAGTAACCGAATATACGGTGCATGGTTTTCGATTGCGGCGCTCTCTATCTCTTCTTTTGTTGTATTGGTTAAAATATGCGTGCATACTCGCTGCAATCTTGTCCACGTATATCGTTTTGTTTTTATAGCCTCCATAAATGTAAGGAAGGATGTGGCATGCTGTATTTTAGCTAATATACGATGTTCTAAACCTTCTTCCATTTCGTATATATGTTGGAGTTCTTTAGCAGACATCGTCAAGAGTTTGTACTTGAAAAGAGGGAAATATGTTTCCCAATTATGTAATACATGGTATACATGATAATATTCTTCTAAAAGAGAAGAAGTACAATTCGGTACAAATGGATCTATACTGGTAAAGGAGCAATCCTCGATAAACAGTTGTTTGCGAATGCTTGTTGCACTGGCGATGTGCTTGTCTGTAAAGGATTCATCGTGGTAATGAGCTGCGAATCTTTTTATCGTATGAGCACGAATCATACTTTTTTGTGACAAAATAGCTTGAATATAATGTAATCCTAATATATTGTTTGGTTGTGACATATCAATTGTGTTATGTCCTGATAAAATATGAGAAAAGGCTTCAGAAGTTGCTTTTGCATAGCTATTTCCTTCGCTTATATATTGCTGTACGAGCTGATGAAAAGTATTTTGCTTCTTTTGCTGTAAAGATAGAGTATTGTAGAAGTTTTGAACGTGTCCATCTTCACTTCCAAAACAAATATCTGAAACACCAAGCGCGTTTAAAATAGAAATGCCCCCATTTGCAAATGTTTCCGCTTTTTGAGTTGCAAATGCATAAGGAAGTTCTACAACAAGATCAATACCACCAGCTAAAGCCATTTTTGTTCGATGCCATTTAGATACGAGAGCTGGCTCACCACGTTGTAAAAAAGATCCACTCATGACCGCAATCGTAACATCACATTGTGTTAACTTTTTTGTTTGTTGCACATGATAAACATGACCGTTATGAAAGGGGTTGTATTCAACGATAATACCGCTTGCCTTTATAATAATCTCTCCTTTCAGTGTAGCATCTTTTCGAAAAACATGATAATCTATATATTATTTACTATAATGACTTCATTATAGTGTAAAGAAAAAACTTACACTATAAAAGCATTATACCACTTATATCATAGGGTTTAACCCTCTTGATTTTCCTCAACGACCACATTTTGACCACTTCGACCACTTTTTAATGCATTTTGTAACTTTTCAGCAGCTTCAATTTGACGTTCTTCATAAACATCCGTATAGATATTTAATGATGTAGAAACATTTGTGTGACCAAGTAATTTTGCAACAACCTTTGCATTTACGTTAGAATCGATTAAAATAGTTGTAAACGTTCTTCGAATATCGTGAAATCTAATATACGGTACGTCAATCGCTTTGCACAAAGCCTTCATCTGATAGCGTATCGTATATGGGTGCACGATTTTTTTATTTCTCGTACAAATTAATAAATCGAGAGGATTATCTTTTTTATATTTTTGATACTCTACCAATTCTTCTGCTAATTCCTCGGTCATTGGAATCACACGATTAGATGCTTCAGTTTTTGTTTCGCCTAATACATACTTACCATCCACAAGTGTTAACGTTCTTTGAACATGGATAGTCTTGTTTTCGAAATTAATATCATTCCACTTTAGAGCCAAGACTTCTCCGATACGCATGCCTGTATGCAATGCTAAAACAAATGTAATATAGTAACTTCCTTGTATTTTTGCATACTCCATAAATTTCATTGCTTCTTCAATTGTCCAACTAGCTTGCGCTTTCTTTTTTACTTTTGGTCGTTTTGCTTTCTTAGCTGGATTAGAGTTAATCATTTCTAGCTCTACACCTTTATCAAGGATTTGTTTTAACATAACATCAACAGATGAAATGTATTTCGTAGTTAGACCCTCTTTAAGTAGCTTCTGATGAAAATTATGAACAGTTAGAGGTTTTATATCTGACAACCTTTTCTCGCCAAATTCAGGCATAACACGTGAGCGTAGAATGCGTTTGTATTGATATAGTGTTGATGGTCTACATGTTGTTTCTTTTTCTTGCATCCAGATCTCTACGAGTTGAGAAAAACGGATATCATTATTCTCAAAATCTCCATTCGCTAAATCATTTGTAACTTTGGCTGCGGCTTCTTGAGCAGCTTTTTTTGTCTTGAAACCACCTCTAGTAATTTGTTTTCGTTTACCAGTGATTGGGTCCTTGCCAACATCCATAGTAAAAGACCACTTCTCACCACGTTTACGAAAGTATGCCATGATTTTCACCTCGTCATAATCGTTTTCTAGATACAAGCTGTGATTTGTGGTAGTGGTATCTGAATGATAGCATGTTAGCCTAATTTCTGTAAAAGAAAATTTACAGATATAGAACATGTGCGTTAAAATATTTATAGACTCAGAACAAGAAAGGGGAATGAGAAATGGGAGAGTTTACAAAAGACCCAGGTGGTGGAATGGGTATGTATGATCCAGGAGTTGGTTGGAAATACAACGAAGAACCTGGAACAGGTTGGAAAACAATTAATGATCCGGGAACAGGTGTTTAAAAGAGCCGTTTGGCTCTTTTTTTGTTTATAGAAAAAATTTCTCAATATTTTTTAAAAATTAATAAGAACAAACGTTCTTTATTTGTGGTAAAATATTCTTGTGCTAAAATTCAAAGGTTTGAAAAAATTTCTCAACATGGAATACCAAATGCGAGAATGAACGTTCTGATTTTTATGATAAGATAAGAGCAACAAATAAATGACAAAAAAGACCCACGGCGTAACAGTAGTGAGGCCACACTACTGTTACGTTTTACCCTACCGGTGATAGGGAAAACCTTCCATGAGTCAGCATTTAGTATAACATAATTCTCAGGCATATATAGCGTTGTGATGCGTTTTCCTATTGAGAAAAATTAGGGCTGTGTCTTCGGGTCTAAACTGAGGAGGGTTCTAATGCGTGATTGTATAAACTTAGAGGAGATTGTACCTGAAAAAGACATTACTCTTACAAAACTTTCAAAAATAACTCATTTATCTCAATCAAACTTATGGAAAACAATAAATGGTCAAGTACCTATGAATTTTTCAAAGTTGATGAAAATTCTTGTGAATACAGAAACAGAAGATCAAAAAATGGAAATTGTTCAAGGATTTTTAAAATCTACAGATAAAGAAGCAGATATTAGAGCAGCGATGTACTACACATATTTGGCTGGATATACGGATATCTTGCATAGCCTACTTGAACGAGATTGTCGACAATCTGTCACGAAACATTATAAAGAAATTTTTAAAGTTGGAATTGAAAGGCAATCTGGGAATTTGCGTTCAAAAGACTTTTTTAAAAGACTAGATGATTTACGTGCAAAGGTTAATTTAAATAAAGTTAATATAAATATTTTAGTGAACTTGTTAAGTATTTACGGGTATTCAGATATGGGAGCTTATAATCTATTTGTAACTATGCACGATATGATTCGAGATAAGTTATATGAAATGCCAGATGGTTTAGAAAAAACATTAATTAATACAGAATTGAATATTTTATGTGCCTATGCGTACTTAATGCAAGATGAAGTAGAGAATGCAAGAAATTTATTATATGAGGTACTAAATATAGCCGAAATGCCTTGTCTGTTAAAGGCAACAGCCTACAGTGTTCTAGGGGAAAGTTATATTTTTACAAATGTAGAGAAATCTATTCATTATTTTAAAATTTCACTTCAAGAATTACATAAAATAACAAATAGCAAATCATTACTGAAAAGGAAATTAGTTGAGAATACACTAGCTTTCTGTTGTATAATTCGGAAAATTCCTGTAAAATCAAGTTATATTCATGATATAGCTGAACAAGCATTACTGAAAATTTTTTTAAATGAACATGACGCAGCAGCTGAAATGTTATACAAAATTGAGAATCGTACAGCTTTTCAAGATTTATATCTAGCTGTAGCTACTAAAAACTCTGAATTACGTAAAAAAGCTTATCATCGATTTTTGAAAGATGGTAATTTATTCTACATAAAAATATTTGATATTTTAAAATAAGGAGATTGTTGAGATGAAAAAGATTATAGCTGGTTTAGCAATTGTATGTGCTCTTACGTTATCTGTATCTTCAATTTCAAATGAAGTTGGTAAGGAGAAAGTTAAAGAACCTGTAAAAATGATGTTGGATCCTGGTACCATCGGATAAATATCAAAAAGCGAAATGCCATTACACTTCAAAGTGTAATGGCATTTCGTACGTTATAGGACTTATTCATTTTCTTCATTTTGACATTTTTGAATAATCAAGGGTGATAGGGGAGAATAGCATGAAGAATCAAATAGCAGAACAGTTAGAATTAACCGCAATTAAGAATAAAATGGAAGCATTATTAGAAAAAGTATACCAAGGTGATAAAGAGGCTATAGAAAAGCTTAATAGATTAAAAAAAGCGATGGTTAGCAATTAAGCTATCTATCGCTTTTTTCTTATAACTCATTTTTAATCATATTGATTATTTCTTCTCGTTTTCGCGGATTGAGTTCGTCGATCTGTTGCATTAGTTCTTTGAGATCATCTTTAAGAGCTCTTGAATCTTTTGAATTTAAACTTTTATGTTCAGATAATCCCATGATGTAATCCGCAGAAACTCCAGATAATCGCGACATTTTTTCTACTGTTTCTCTGGAGGGATTTCTTTTACCGTTCTCATATAGAGATATCATTGTTTTCTTTGCATTTAAAGCTTCTGCAAATTCACGTTGACTCATTTTTAGAAGTTCTACACGTATTTCTTTAATTCGAATACCAATTATATTATCACTCATTAGTAAATCCTCCCCTTAAAATCATTAACTATAGTTAATGATGTCCCTATATAGAATGTAACAAAAAGGTTTGCTGTAAGACAACTAAATTTTTTGTATAAAAGGGTTGCTTGAAGCAAACCCTTAGTGTATAATCAAATTAACAAACAAGATGAAGGTGATAAAATGATGGTACTTGATACCGAAAAAGTTAAAGCCTTGAGGACACAACTTGGATATAGTCAAAGTTTTGTGGCTGAAAATATTGGCTATCGAAATAAATCTATCTATTGTAATTTGGAGCTAGGCAACAGGCAACCAAGTATTACAAAGCTAGTTAGGTTAGCCAAATTATTGAATGTAACAACTGAAGAAATTTTAAAGGAGTCAGTATAAAACGACTTATTTTTTTACCTAATGGTTTGCTTGAAGCAAACTTGGTATGCCTCTTATATCATTTATTATCCCGAATAAATCGAGGATCTATGTACCAATGAAAATGAAAAGGAGTGTTAATTATGTATCAAATCAAAGAATTACCATTCGCGCTAAAGGCAGAAGATGTACAAAAGTTTTTAAATATCTCTCGTTCATCTGCATATGCACTGATGAAACGAAAAGATTTCCCAACAATCACAATCGGTAAAAGTAAACGCGTTAAGGTAGAAGATTTTCTTGAATGGGTTGATAAACAAAAGGAGGTATCACATGGATCCAGCATTGGCTGAAAGTACGTTTAGTCTTTTCATCACTGGATTAGTCATCGTAGTCGTTTTTGGGGGAATAGCAGTCGTGGGAACATTCATTGAACAGCTTATCAACGAGAACGAGCGACTTGAAGAAGAAAACAAAAAGTTGCGAAAGGGGAAAGTGATATGAAGTCAATCAAATTGGAAGAAGCGCCAAAAGTTTTGCAAGAGGCAGTTCAAAAACATTTAGAAGCAGGATTTGAAGTTTTGGAAGTGATTGAGGAACCACGTGATGAGCGTGACACATTTTATGAAGCAACACTTGCAACGAACGATCATTCTACAATTATTAATTTGTTTGGTTATACAAACGTTTTTAAAGAGTTTGTGGTGGATGAACAAATATTTGACACTTGGCTGGCAATCAAAGCAATGAAAGTAAGTAAGGTATTTCGTAATAAAATCAAGCGTCACTTACGAACTATTGAACGAAAAGAAGAGGAGTGAAATCGTGATAACAGCACCAGTTCTACAAAAAGACATGGAAAGAAAACAAATATTAGATGAGTTTTTGCAGTATTGCGAACAGAAGCAAATTGAAGCAGTGAAGAAACACGATCCATTAATGCTTTGTATCTGGATTAAGGAGGCACGCTTGGCTAGAAGGGAACTTGCAGAATTATATCGGGCCAAAGAAAGGCATGATGAAGAACGTGAACGAGATCGCGAAAACATCTTGGGGATCATTCAGCATTTAAGAAGTCAAGGCATTGATGCATCGGTTGTAGAGCGAGCGCATTACATAACGCTTTGCGGGGAGGTGAGTTAGATGATTGATAATCCAATGTTCATGCACAATGGATACGGCATACCAGATCCACAAGAAAACATGATTGACCATCCAATTGAGGATGCAATGGGCAGTGAAATTTTGCCGGGGGATGAGTTCTTAGTGGCTCCAGATGGTGAAGTGGTTTTGCGTGAAAACATCATGAATTACATGATTACGCAGCTTGGATTTGAGAAGAAAACCGCTGGAGAATAAAAAAGGAAACCCACGGGTATGGGCTTCCTCGTTAAAAGATAAGTTGAAGTTAGTATACCACAGAAAGTGAGTGAATAAAACATGCAAGCGAAAGTTTTAATAAATACACTCAATATGGACCATAAACAGTGGTTGCAAGCACGAACACAAGGTATTGGCGGTTCAGATGTTTCGGCTATCGTAGGTTTGAATAAATGGAAATCAGCAGTTCAAGTATTCCTTGAAAAAACACAAGTAATAAAAAAAGAAGATGAACAAAGTGAAGCAGCGTACTTCGGAAATGTTTTGGAAGAAGTAGTGGCAAAAGAGTTCTCCAAACGTACGAATTTAAAGGTGCAACGTAGGAACGCAATCTTACAACATCCTGAATATCCGTGGATGCTTGCTAACGTGGACAGGCTTATTGTTGGTGAACAAATTGGTCTTGAATGCAAAACAGCGTCGGAATATTTTAAAAAAGAATGGAAAGATGAGGAAGTTCCAGACGCTTATCTTCTTCAATGCCAACATTATATGGCTGTAACTGGATACGAAGCATGGTGGATTGCGGTACTCATTGGTGGAAACAAATTCGTGTACAAAAAGATCGAGCGAGATGAAGAAATCATTCAATACATCATCGATATTGAAAAAGACTTCTGGCTCAATCATGTTGAGAAGAATGAACCACCGATGTTTGATGGAACAGAGGCATCCACCGAGCTACTTAAACACCTGTATCCAAAATCAGTCGAAGACAGCTTTGTTAGCTTAGGAAGAGATGAAGAAATTCTGATTGAGGCTCGCAATCAAATTGATAAAGAAATTAAAAGCTTGCAAGAACAGAAAGCAGAATATGAGAACAAACTTAAAGCGAAACTCGGCAAAAATGAAGCTGGTAGAACTGAGAACTATACAATCTACTGGAAAACTTATAGCTACAAACGATTTGATAGCAAGAGATTTGCAAAAGAACATCCTGAGTTATTTCAAAAGTATACAAAAGAAACGACTTCTCGTCGCTTCTCAGTTAAATAAGGGAGGAATAATTGATGAAGTTTCTTATTCAAGCAACAGTTTTTAATAAAGAGTTATTTGGTAAAGCAGTTTTTGTTGAAGGACATGATGTCGATGGAGATAAGTGGAATGAATTTTATCTTGTGAATAGGGTGGAAGCTGAGTGTCTAGTATTGGTGGATATATCCGGAAGACGACGTTCTTTGCACATAGAGAACTTTGAAGGCAATGATGGAATGAAATTAACAGTGTTAACGAAAGGGGATAAAAACTAATGGCTACAAACGAAAAAATCAAAAATCAATTAGCAAACCGTAAAGTGAATGCACCTTTATCACCTGAACAGACAGTGGAAGCGTACATGAAGAAAATGGCTCCACGTTTCGCGGAAGTATTACCAAAACATATGGACATGGATCGTATGAGTCGCATTGCTTTAACAACTATTCGTACAAACCCTAAATTGCTTGAATGCAATGTACCATCGCTTATGGGAGCTGTCATGCAAGCAGTGCAGTTGGGGTTAGAACCAGGATTACTCGGACACTGCTACATCTTGCCTTATAAAGGTGAAGCGACTTTTATCATTGGTTACAAAGGGATGATTGATTTAGCAAGACGTTCGGGGCACATTCAAAGCATCTATGCTCATGCAGTGTACGAAAATGATGAATTTGAATATGAATTAGGATTAAATCCACAGTTAAAACATAAACCATCATTTGGCGATCGTGGCGAATTTATCGGAGCATATGCAGTTGCTCATTTCAAAGATGGTGGTCATCAGATGGAGTTTATGCCAAAGAGTGAAATTGAAAAGCGTCGTAAACGTTCAGCTTCTGCAAATTCAAATTATAGCCCTTGGAAGTCCGATTATGAAGAAATGGCAAAGAAAACAGTAGTTCGTTACATGTTCAAATACTTGCCAATTAGTATCGAAGTTCAATCGCAAGCACAGCATGACGAAGTAGTCCGAAAAGATATTACAGAAGAACCGCAATTTATTGAAGCTGATTCAGTTGAGGTGGAAGAAACACCAACAGAAGGGACAAGCCAAGAAGAATTCGTGATTGAAGAATGAATAACAAATCCAAGGTGCTTCTCTCCTGCAAGTTATGGGAGAGAGCACAATCAAAAGATGAGTTGAAACAGTTGATTGCAAGGTATATACAAATTGGTTATCCAGGTTATCGTATACAGAAAGTTGTCAAGGAAAATGAGTTTTACATCGCGATTTGCACAAGGGGGTAACAGCATGAGTAATGTTGTATCTGAAATTGGAGGATTGAACCTGAAAGGAAATGTGGTAGATCACGAATGGTTTAATTACATCACTTTTAGTAACGGAAAACCTCACATAGTAGCAATTATGGTTTTAAGTGAAATTGTTTATTGGTATAGACCTACAGTTATTCGAGATGAAATAACAGGGAAGGTCACATATAAGAAAAAATTCAAGGCAGATAAATTACAGAAGAACTATCAACAATTAGCTGATACATTTGGTTTTTCAAAATTGCAGGTAAAGAGAGCGTGTGATTTATTAACGGACATGCTGCTTATAAAAATTGAGTTTCGTACTATCAATGTTGATGGAAAAGTCTTGAATAATGTGATGTTTGTAGAACCAGTAGCATCAGAAATCAAAAAGATTTCTAGCATGTATCAACAAATAGAAATAGACCCTCCTTACTTTGAAGTAAAGAGGGACCCTACTTCAAAGTTACCACCCTCCTTACTTGAAAGTAAGGACCCTCCCTACTTTGAAGTAAGGACAAATACAGAGAATACTACAGAGATTACTACAAATATAGATGATGATGATAATCCACATCCGTTAATTGATCTACAGTTTAAAAATAGCTTGGAACATCTGATGAAGAATAGCATCCCGTTAAGTGTAATTGCGGAGCAAGAATTAGGTGAATTTTGCGACTTATTTGGCAGTGAGTTGGTGAATGCAGCAGTTGATAAAGCACTTGATGAAAATGCTCCAAGATGGACATATATTCGAACAATTTTAAGTAATTGGCAAAAGAACAACGTTAAAACACTGGCAGATGTTATCAAACTCGATGAAGATTATAAAAACCGAAGAGGTGGTGTAGGAAATGCAGCACATCGGAAGCGCACTGGCAGAGGTTATGCAGCGAGCAGAAATTATGAAGAGGAAAATGCAAATAGAAAGCGGAACATGCCGAGCTTCATTAAACGAGTATAAATGTTCGAAGTGTCAAGATACGGAAGTTATCTTCTATGAGGAAGTAAATGAATTTGGTATGAGAGTTTCTATGCAAAAGGATTGCGATTGTAAAGCGCAACGAGTGTTAGAACGTCGTTTGAAAAATGCGATGATTCCAGAAGAATTTGCAGACGCTCGTTTTGATTCTTATATGAGAGAAACAGAAGAACAAAAGCTTCTGTATAACACAATGGCAAAGTATTTGAAGAACTTTAAAGAGATTAGAGAAACAAAACAGAATAGCTTGGGTTTCATAGCTACATTTGGTGAGTTACGAATTAAACAATTAGAACCAGCTAAGCGAGCAGAGGCGAAAAGGGATCATAACAGTTTTGGTCTTGGCAAAACACATCTTCAAGTAGCTGCAGCAAAGTATCTTATGAAGCAAGGATATAGTGTGTTGCTCATTTCGGATGGAACCTTTATGGACGATCTCATTGCAGCAAAGATGATGAACGATGAAAAGAAAGAGTTTAATCGTTTGTTGGACCATGCAAAAAAAGTAGAGATTCTCATATGGGATGATTTAGGGAAATCTAAGTGGTCAGAGGCAAAAGAGAATCTCTACTATCAAATTATTGATTATAGGTATCGCCATAATTTGCCGATTTTATACAGCTCTAATGAAGATGATGAAACATTACCTGAAAAGATTGGTTATGCAGCAAAAAGTCGATTGTTTGGAATGAGTAAACATTATTTAATCGCTGTTGAAGGCGAAGATTATCGCGAGAAGGAGTGAATGATATGTGCTCATGCAATGGCACTGGTAAAGTATTTAGTTCTCCGTTCCCAGGGGCTTGGTTGTTTGAATCATGTACTTGTGAAGTGGGTGTGATGGAACAAAAGAAACGCGCACAAGAGTGGGAAGATTTTCAAACACGTTTGAAGGAAGCTGAAATGAAATTTGGAGGTGTGAAGTATGAGCAACGTGTCATTTGAGAAAAAGCGGGAGTTTATGAAATTCATTTTAGATAACGTGTTATCAAGAGAAGATGAAGGATATCGAGTTTTATATACATTCAATAAGTATGGAAAGTTTGTAGAAAGGATTCATTTTGTTGAGAATGCTAAAAAGTATCCATATGGGATAGAGATTTCAGCGACATTCTCGGAAGGTAGAGAATTTGCATGCTATAAACCGAATGACACTCTTACCGAAGGATTAGATACATTTATGCATTTTAATTCCAATAGGGACCCAATCTACATTCAGCTAAATTTCAAAGGGAAATACAGTAATGAATTATACATGGAAGTAGTTGAAGACGATGAATGCACATTAGAAACCTACCTAGACGGAGAAGATCATGATGACATCGAGAGACTTCTTAAAAAGCAACTCATCGATTTTGCACTAGATACGCGTAATGAAGAACTATTTCGGAAGTTAATTGCAAATTAAAGGGGGAGAGCGCAATGAGCTTGTTATACAAGTTCAAATTACGAACCATTTTAGAACATTGGCCATGTGAGGAATTTATCATTGCTGAGAATGAAGGACAAGCTCGCTTTAAGTATTGGCAAACGTATAAAACAAAATTCACTTTAATGCCAATGAGTACATTTATGGAGTTTGTGAAGTGTGAGAACCTTGGAATTTTCGATATAACACAACTGTTCAGCAAGGAAGAAAGCTTCAAGAAAATGCAGAAGTTTCGAAAGTTGCATTTTGCTTACATGGGTATGCGAGTAAACGTAGCTGGCATGTGGGGTACGATCGTCGGAAACTGGAAAACTAATTTGTTCGTTTTGTTCGATGGAGAAATAGAGAAGCACAATTGTCATCCATATTGGGAGATTGCTTACTTTGATGAGGATGGCAATGTAGTTCGAGATTATCGAAAAGGTACTTACACAGAAGTGATGTAGGGGCACATAAAAAGGCTAGGATTGCTCCTAGCAAGTCATAGGGTATTTTGCATGGATGATAGACTCACTTACATTATAACGCGGTAAATAGTTAGGTGGTTCGAGCGATAACTATTTTTACAATAATTTTACAAAAGGAGTGTGCTACATGAAAGCGATGGAACATGGCGCGTATGAAATTACTTTATTGATCAGCGAAGCGAAAGGGGAAAAACGATGAACCTGCGAGTGAAAATTAAAAGGTTGAAAGATGTGGACCTCCCGCGATATGCGAGGTTTGGAGATGCTGGGTTTGATCTAATGGCAGCGGAGGACGTAATTATTAAGCCAGGAGAAACAAAAGTCATTCCTATAGGATTAGCTTTTGAAATTCCGCCAGGTTACGAGCTTCAAGTAAGGCCAAGAAGTGGGATTTCAAGAAGAACAAAGTTAAGGGTAATTCTTGGAACGGTGGATAGTGGTTTTAGAGGAGAGGTTGGCGTGATTATTGAAAATACCTCTCCTAAAGGTAACGAAGATTACGGATGCAACGATATTCATGGTGAGCCGGAATTTTATGAAAGTACAGCGTATCAAATATTAAAAGGAGACCGTATTGCACAGGGCGTAATAGCGCCAGTGCAAACAGCTCTTTTTGTGGAAGTAGACAAACTACCTGATAGTGAGCGAGGAATCAATGGTTTTGGAAGTACAGGGATTCGCGATGAGTAAGTACGGAAATAAAAAAGTTGAGCTAGATGGTCATGTTTTTGATAGCAAAGCTGAGGCTGATTACTACGAGGGGTTAAAAGTTCGCCAAGCTGCAGGTGAGGTTTTAAATTTTGAATTACAACCATGCTTTAACTTGCAACCAGCATTCACGAAGAATGGCAAAAAGTTTCTAGCAATTACATATATAGCAGACTTCATGGTTTATTTGCCAAATGGTGATGTAGAAGTCATCGATATAAAAGGTCTATGTACAGAAACTTTTAAGGTTAAGCGAAAATTATTCGAATACAAATACCCACATTTACAGCTCATTTTGCTAAAACATGTGAAAAAATATGGTGGTTTTATCACTTTGGATGAGTACGACAGATTAAAGCGTGAAGAGAAAAAACTAAAAAAGGCTAAATAAAGGGAGCGGATCATAATGGCATATATCGAATTCAAACCAACGTTAAAAAAAGTAAACCTTAAACCAGATGGCAAAAAAGAAATTGTGTTAGAAGTAACGGATTCATCGTTAAAAGGTAAATTAGATGCTTTATCAGACTTAATCGATACAAAAGTTCTTATTGCATTAGAATCCATGCAAGTTAGCTTTAACGTCACTATCAATACAAAAACAAACGAACCTGTTACGCAGTATGAAGTAGATGATAAAGGCATCGTAAAAGAAGTGAAACCAGAGTATGAACAGCTAGAAGCAGACTTTGATATTCCAGAAGAAAAGATTCCAACGCGTGAAGAAAAAGAACAAGCGGATCGTGAAATTGTCGATGAATTTATTATCAGTGGTTTAGCACCAAGCTTTGATGGAATGCCGAAGAAATTACCTGAAATCGTGAAACGACGCCTTGAAGGTGAATCTTACTTGAAACTTGCAAATGAGTTGGATATGTCATCTGGCCAAATTATTGAAGTTATCGATGAATATCGTAAGCGTGTGGCTCCATTAGCATTGAAATGGCACGAATGGAAAGAAAATCAGCCAGAAGCTCCGCAACAACCAAAGGCAGAGGAGAAGCCAGTGGAAGAACCAAATTCAGAAGAACCGGTTCAGGATCAAGAGCAACAAGAATCGGAGGAATACGAAGTAACAGATGAGGACAAGCCTTTCGATGAAGAGTTAGAAGACTAATAAAACAGGTTGGTAGTATAGCGAATTCGTTGTACTACTTTCCTTTCAATCTCATACATGGGGTGATGGGTTGAATAGAGCGGAGAAGCGTCAGATACGACTTAGGATTCTAGATATACAAGATAGTCAATGTAAAGGGTGTGAGAAGGTTCCTAAAAAGCTTAGTCAAGACAAGCGTAATGGGTATTGTCGTCAAAATTGTGAAATAGGGAAAACACTCGAAAAATTAGGCGGTAGCCTAATCGAAGGGAGAACGAGTAGTATGGCTGAACAAAAAAACTGGGATCAAATTTGTGCAACGGCTGAGAAATTACGTGCTGCGGACGAAAAGAAATGGACATGGGGAAGAATCGCTGAACATCTTGGAGTTACGGAAGGGAATTTATACTATCACATTTCGAGAAGGCGTGAAGCGAATAGCGCGTCTAAAAAGCGTGTAGGAGCGTCTAAGAAACTTCGTGATACAAAAACATTACCAAAGCGTCAAAACGTTGAAAAAACGAAATCTGAACCGTCACAATTAAAATCTGTGGCTTCTTCTCATATAAGCAAGACAGAGACATTAGATAGCAGCTGGCAAGAAACAATGGCTACAATCATAGACAAAAAAGATGCACTAGCTAAAGAATTAAACGAAATATCAAAGCGATATAGCGAATTAAAGGATTTAAAAGAAAAGTTAGCGCAAGATCTTATTGCAGAAACAAAGGCACGCCTAGAAGCAGAAGATAGCTTTGAACGTATGAAACAGCAATTACGAGACTCTGAGGAAGATTACAACGTGTTAAAAAACGAATTTAATGCTCTGAATGAAAAGAAATTCGAGTTAGAGTACCAGTTGCGCAGAATGAACGATAATCTTCGATTAGCTGAAAAAATAGCCAGTGAAGAACGTGAACACCGTCTTGAACTACAAGGTAGATCACAAGCATTAGGCATGGCGCTCAAAGCAGTCTTGTAGGTGTTGATATGAAACTAACAAAAGAGGAACGTACCAATGCGGAAAGAAATCGAAAGGCTTGAGAAGAGAATAAAGGAATTGGAAGAGCAGAATAAGAGCGGGCAGATGTCATTATTTTAATAGAAAGGAAGAACGAGACATGCAACATGGAGATTTATATATGCATTATAAACAAAAGGAGTACTTTTTCAGTTGTATAGCATTACCCTTCAATGAGTTTGAAGGTCGTGCGTCTGAATTAGAAGATGGTGGGATTGCTTTTGATGCCCATACTCCTGAAGGACAGGAAATCAACAAAGTTCAGATGTTTTACCACAAAGGAGTAACGTTTATAGATAAGGACAAGCCTCATGTGATCTATCAATCAGAAGATGATTATAACACTGAAAATGTTTGGGCAAGAGAAGTAGAAAACTTCTTTGGTATGGTAAATGTAACGCCACGAAAAACAGTTAGGCGATTTATAAAGATAAAGAAATAAAACTAAACAAAATAATCCTTTGAAAGAATAAGTTTAAACGGAGGGGAATCGTATCGTATGAATCAATCGTCATCTTCTAGATATGTAAACGAGAAAGAAATACGCCCTTTCGTTATAGAAGAGTTACGTGATTATAAAGTCCTAAAAGTAAAGTTTCAAAATCTACAAGAGCGAACAGAACTAGGAGCGGAATTATTGTTTCCAGAGTTACGACAAACTAGCGCACCAGACGAAATTCGATACAGGCAATTAAAACGAGCATTTGAGGAAGCGTTAGATGAAGACGAACAGCGTGTACTAGAAATGAAGTACATGAGTGCGAAAGAGTTGAACGATGAGTATATTTACACTGTACTCGGAATGAAAAAAGGGAAGTTTTATCGAAAGAAAAAGTCCGCTGTGGTGAATTTGGCCAAGGCGTTAGGCATGATATAAATGGACAAAGAGGGTACCAAATGGGGTACCTTTTTATATTGGAATCGACGGTACGATATTTCTACAGTTAATAGTTCTTTGAAAAAAGAATACTGTGGGGATAGCGTATCTATGCGCTCATAATCAATGATCATAGCCCCTTTATCAAAACGTTACCGTTACCGAAGAACGGGCATGGGCGGTAAGAATCCGCAATAAGGATGAAAAGACCGATTGAATTTATATATGGCCACGTCGCATTAGTGTCGTGGTCTTTAATTTTGTATAAGCGATTAGCGTAAGGAGTGAGGATAGATGCAACTAACTAAACAAGAACAAGCAACTGTAATTGGCACATTCGTTACACTACTTGGCCAAGATATTGTGAATGAACGCATTGATTCGAAGAAGTTAGAAAAAGCAATTCCAGCCTTTAATGAAATGGAAGATAACACAACTCCAAAACAAAGAAGAGAAGCGTCTATT